>JAPDPR010000003.1:77500-140764 GCA_034506335.1 candidate division KSB1 bacterium | reverse complement strand
CCGAGTACACGTAGCCGGCGTGAGGTGCAAGCAGTCCCACAATCTCGCCATCCACTTGCGCGTCCAGAGCTTGTTCGTACCACTTCTCAATGGTGGCACGCAGGGCTGCCGGATTGTCTGCATACCACGCACCTGCCACCGCAGGAGGACGAATCTGCGCCATAGAAAGAGTAGGCAAAAAGGCACAGACAAGGGCTCCACAGAGTAGGAACACTCCAGTCATACGGCGCGCAAAAACTGTTTCGCTCACTGTCCACTCCTCCGAATTCCCTTTGTCAAGCGGCATCCAAAAAGCGCAGCGCGTCTCACCAGAAAAGTGCCCCCGATCCGGGGTCTGGAGGATAGCGCTCTCCGCGTGGGCGGCGCAAGCATCCCTGTTCGACCCGGAATAACTTCTCCTTCCCTCCTCGGCGCGCATAGTAGGTTACTGCTGAGCCGCCTCCTCCTCGTGCCCCGGTCGCGGGACTGCTCCCCTTGCCTCAGATCCGGCAGAGAAATGCTATTGGCCCACGAAATCGAGGCCCCTTACGGCTGCACCCAGCCCTGAGCATCCGGCTTGCCTCTGGAGCTTCCACGCTGCCCTCCAGGCAGCCGAGCGTCCTTGGCGGCACTCGACACACGATAGCGCGATCAGCGCTACTTCACCAGCAGAAGCTTCTTCTCCGCCTTGAATTGACCAGCTTCCAGGCAGTACAGGTAGACACCGCTCGGGAGCTGCGAAGCCTCAAGCCGCGCCTCATGCACCCCTGCCCCGACCCAGCCCTCGGCCAGCACCCTCACCTCCCTGCCCAAAGCGTCACGCAGGGTCAATCTCACACAAGAAGCGCTCGGTACCTGGTACCTGATGACGGTCTGGCAATTGAACGGGTTCGGATAGTTCTGGGCAAGGTCATATTCCTGAAGGCCTCGGCCAGCAACTTCCTCCACCGAGGTGCCCATCTCCGACAAAGGCCGCTTCCAGACGCCGGCATTGGTCGCCGCATAGAGGGTCGACGGGTCTTGGGGCTCCATCGCGAGGGCATAGACCCGGCCTGCGAGGAGCCCAGTGTTGACTGCGCTCCAGGACATACCGCCGTCGGTGCTTTGGAACACACCTGGGCCGTAGGTGCCGGCGTAGACTATGGTGGTCGTCTCTGGGTGGATCGCCAGGGTCCCAACCCACGCATAGGTCAGGCCATTATTGACTGCGTGCCAGGAGGAACCCCCATTCGTGCTCTTGAACACACCGCCACCATATGTCCCCACATAGAGCGTGTTCGGGTCCTGGGGGTCTATCGCTAGACAGCGTACGTTGAGATCCCCGAGGCCAGTATTGATCGCACTCCAGGATGAGCCGGCGTTCACGCTCTTGAATAACCCACCGCCAGTGCCTGCATACAAGGTAGTGGGCGTCTGAGGATCAACCTCCAAGGCGTAGACGTGGAGTTCTGTCAGACCGGCGTTGGCCGCGCTCCAGTTAGCGCCCCCATTCGCGCTCTTGAACACGCCGCCTCCAAATGTTCCGGCATACACGTTGTTTGGATCTTGCGGGTCTATTGCAAGGGCCTGAACGTGCGAGGTAGTCAGGCCACTGCCAAGTGGGCTCCAGTTGCCGCCGCCGTTCGCACTCTTGAATACGCCCTCAGAAGTCCCAGCATAGAGGGTATTCAGATTCTGTGGGTCGATCGCCAGGGTGGTCACGGAGGGGGAGGTGAGGCCATTATTGGCCGCATGCCAGGACGCCCCCCCGTCGATGCTCTTGAAAACACCGCTCCACGGTGCGCCAGCATAAAGAGTAGTCGGGCTCTGCGGGTGAATCACCAGGTCTGAAACCTCGATACTAGGCAAGCCGGTGTTGAGCGCACCCCAGGAGGCACCCCCACTGGTGCTCTTGAAGATCCCGGCGCCGAATGTCCCGGCATAGAGGGTGCCCGCGCTGTTCGGGTCTATTGCTAAGGCCCACACCCAGCCATGGTACATGCCGGCATTGGCCGGGCTCCAGGACGAGCCGCCGTTCACGCTTTTGAATAAGCCGCCGCCGGAGGTTCCGGCATAGAGGACGGTCGGCGAGTGTGGGTGAATCGCAAGGGTCTGAATCGTCAAGTTGGTAAGCCCGTTGTTGGCCGCGTTCCAGGAGGAACCCCCGTTGGTGCTCTTGAACACACCGCCACCCCATGTCCCGGCATAGAGGGTCGTCGGGGACTGCGGATTAATCGCTAGGGCATGTACAGTAGTGTTGCTCAAGCCAGTGTTCACCACGCTCCAGTGGGCACCGCCATCCGTGCTCTTGAACACCCCACCACTGGTCCCGGCATAGAGGGTCGTCGGCGTCTGAGGATCGATCGCGAGAGCAAGAACGTACTTTTCAGTCAAGCCAGTGTTGACCGCGTTCCAATTGCCGCCGCCGTCGGTGCTCTTGAACACCCCACCGCCCCATGTCCCGGCATAGAGAGTGGCCGGAGTCTGCGGGACAATCGCCAGGGCGACAACATCGAGACTGGTTAGCCCGTTGTAGACCTCACTCCAGTGCGCGCCGTCGTCCGTGCTCTTATACACGCCCTGGCCGTATGTGCCGGCGTAAACGGTGGTCGAATCCTGCGGGTTGATCACCACGGCACACACGTCCTTGGACAGCACCCTCTCCCAGGAGGACCCGCCGTTGGTGCTTTTGAACAACCCGCCCCCTATGCTGCTTAGCTCCCAGCACCCTAACTCCTCGGTCAAGCAGCCATATGTGCTTGTTATCGGCACCCGCGTCCACACCGCAGCGTAGACGGTATTTGAGTTTTGCCGGTTGACAGCTATAGCGAAGACAAACCCGCCCTCAGGGCCCGTGCTTATCCAACCTTCCATGGGCGCAGACAGTGAATGTCCACTCCCGGCCGCAAACATGGTGAGAAGGTAAGGAACCCAGACCTTTTGAAATAGATTGTTCGATAACATGACGGCCCCTCCTTCTTTTGCAATCTACTCTCCATGCCGGGACACGCCCGACAAAACCCTCCTTTTTTGCTTGTGCCCCAATTCATAAAGGATTGTTTCGCCCCCTCCCCGATGAGTTCATTCGGGACTCACCATCACTCGGCAGATCCTGCCATGGGGACAGGCCCCTTTTACCCTGCCCCATCCCCCGCGGGAACTGCGGCGGCCAATTGCGCCTCCCTCTGCCCTTTCCACCGTAAGCCCAGGGACGGTCAACATCACCCCTTGTCGCAAAGCCAACCAGCTCTAGGTGCCCACCCCGGCTCTTTCCCCAGGTCCGGCTTCGGCTGACCACCAACTTCCGCTCATCAGTTGCGCCGTGCGTACCGTAGCCGCCAGGAATCGGTGGGACTGTCACCTAATGCCAGAGAGTATCCGAATTCCCCAACCGGTCGCCCGTCGCCCACCGGCTACTCCCACACTCCGGCAATGACGCCACCACAGTGCCCGCAGCGACCGTTGCGGAGATTGTTTTCGCGAATGGTGTACCCCACGCGGCCGATCACCACCTTGCCGCACTGCGGGCAGAAGGTGTTCTCCCCCTCCTCCCCTGGCACGTTCCCTACGTAGACGAAGTACAGCCCCTCTTTGAGACCGATCTCGCGAGCCCTCCGCAGAGTGTTCACCGGTGTGGGCGGCAGGTTGCGCAGCCGGTATTCGGGGTGAAAGCGCGTAAAGTGTACAGGGGTTTCTTTGCCCAGATCGCTGGCCACCCACTGGCACATCTCGCGAATCTCGCCCTCGTCGTCGTTCTTGGTGGGGATGACCAGGTAGACGATCTCCGTCCACTTCTTCTGCTTTTTGAGCGTCACCAGCGTGTCCATGACCGGCCTGAGGAACCCCTGGACGATTTCCGTGTAGAACTTTTGCCGAAAGGCTTTGAGGTCGATTTTGATGGCGTCCAGCACGCCGCAGAGATCGAGGAGCGGCTCAGGATTGATGAAGCCGTTGCTCACCATGACATTGCGCACATTCTGCTGCCTACCGGCCTGGGCGCAGTCCAGCACATACTCGGAAAACACTATAGGCTCGGTGTAAGTATAGGCGATGCTGGCGCAACGGTACTGACGGGCCAGGCGTGCTACTGCAGCAGGCGGCAGATCATAGCTCTGCGCCTCCTCCGGACGGGCCTGGGAAATCTCCCAGTTCTGACAGAACATGCAATCCACGTTACAGCCCACCGTGGCCAGGGAAAACGCCTGGGTGCCTGGGAGGAAGTGGAAGAACGGTTTCTTTTCGATGGGGTCGACGTTAGCGGTACACGGCCGCGAGTGAACCAGCGTGTAGTAGACTCCACCGCGATTCTCACGCACCTCGCAAAAACCCCGTTTGTCCGGTGCTACCACGCAGCGCCGGGGACAGAGCACGCACCGTATCCTCTGGTCGGGGAGTTTCTCATAGTATCGGGCCTCTATCCCCTTCGCCACAGCGGGGCTGCCTCCGCCCATCAGGAGGCTCGGGAGAGCCGGTGCAGCCATGGCGGCTGCACAGCGCTTGCAGAATGAGCGCCTGCTTAACTGCTCGCTCATGAGCTTCACCTCATGATAAATGCCTTTTTGCCTCTGAGGGGGGGCGCTGGGCACTCGACTGCAAAGCTCTACTCGCCGCACCCCGTTTTGTCGCGTTGCGAACCACAGTCCTGAGTTACTCGTATGGGCGAACCCTGAACGATTCTGTGTTCCCGTCTACGCCGGACTCCGCAGGCGGCCTGAAGAGTTCCCCTTCAGTCCCAGTGGAAACCAACGCGCGGCGTGAGCAGAGAAGCTCTCGGCGGAGGTGTCGTCGGTCAGTTACAGGGGGCACGCACATTCAAGGAGTGTGTCTGTCGCTGCTCATCCCGCCACAAACAACGCCGATCCGCGCGGCGGATGGTGTGAGTCATAGAGGATGCTCGGCCATTTCGCCCCCTGTGGGGACGCTGCGTGCCTCGGCGGTTAGGGGGCGGGAGTCAGTGGAAAAGGCGATCCATCAGCTTGCGTAAGCCCCCCGCTTCTGCCTCGGTTGTTTCTTCGGGGCTCTCCTTCGCCGCGCCGGTGGCTTCCAGAAGCTGGCGTTTGAGTTCAACGTACATGACCCGATTGTCGATGGCGATGGCAACCTGGTTGGCAAGCATCTCCAACGTGCGGATTGTCTCCATCGTGGGCACGCGCCCGTCCAACGGGTCGTCCACCACCAGGAAGCCGATGATCTTTTCGGAACGCGAAACCAGCGGCACTAACACCAGACCACACGACGGCCAGGTTCCTTCTTGCCCATTGCCAATGGCCGGCTTGTAGATGGCCTTAAGGGGCGCCAGGACCGGTTCTTCGCGGTCGATGAAGTAGGAACGATTGCGGCGGTAGCGCTCCTGCAGGAGACGGGCAACCTCTTCCAGCTCAAACGTCAGCTCGCCGATCTGAAGCTGCTTGATCTTATCCTCACAAGCTACCGCCTTGATCTCCAGGAGCTGCGTCCGCTTGCTGACCAGCGCCAACGCCACCAGGTTAAAGTCCAGCGAGAACTTGATGGACCAGACTACCTCCTTTAGCAGCTCAGACAGGCTGAGGTAAAGTTTGAAGATGTTACTGGTGGCCAGGATCTGTTTCAAGCGACGGGTTCGGCGCTCAAGGGTAGAGAAGTGCCAGAAGTTTTCGATTATCAGCGCGGCCAGCCGGCCAAAGATCTCGAGGTTATGAAACGTGTCACGCCCAGGAACAAATCCTTCCAGCGGATCGTCAAGCGAGATGTAGCCAAAGGTGCGGCGTTCGGCGTCCATGAGATTGACCAGGACCAGATCGCGGCGATGCCATTGGCCGGCCGGGCGGCGCTCCTGCGTGCGGCGCTCTTCGATCAGCGGGCCCACCCCAGCTCGGGGATCACGTAGCTCGCGATTGAAGTAAAGCACCTTCACCCGGTACTTCTTTGCGAAGACGCGATCGATGACCTCGGCCGGCACCTCCAGTGCGCGAGGTTGGTCCCCTGTGCTGCGATAGCCCACCATCGCCTGCTTGATGAATACCTTGCGCCGACGGTCCAACAGCGCCACCGTGCATCGTTTGAACCGGAACAGTTGGCACACTAACTTGGCCATCAAGTCCAGCAACAGCGACAACGGTCGTCCATAAGAAGTGGAAATAAGGGCCGCCAGCTCATCGACCATCTTGAGCTGGTCGATTCTGGGCGCCTCCTCGGGTGCGGGAGCAGGCTGCAGCGCCTGGCGGACGCGCACCCTGTAGCCAGCCACCTGACCGTCCCCCTCACGGAAAGGGGTGGCCGTCACCTCGGCGTCCACGCGCACTCCCTTTTTGCCCACCAAGGTGACCGGCAATGGCGCAGCTTCGCCAGCCACAACAGTCTCGAGCCAGCGATACAGGCGGTCCTGTTCTTGCTCCGGCAGAAGGTCCGCCAGGGTCAACTCGAGTAGCTCCTCCTCACGGTAGCCGGTTAGGCTCTCCAAAACCCTATTGGCGGAAAGGACACGCAGCTTCTGATCCACCACACAGAGGCCGGTGGGTTCCTCGGGCTGTTCCTTTGGGGGGATAGTCTGGGTTGCGCGCGTGGCTTGAGTAGGCTCCGGGGCCGGTGAAGAAGGGGGAACCTGAGAGGAAGGCGCCTCTTCTCTTGCGAAGAGCTCATCGGCCGGTGCTGCGAATGACAAGACAGGTTCAGGTGTGGTATGCCTCGGAGGCACCGAGGGCGGCGTTTCCCCCTCTGGAGGAGCAAAAAGGGGCTCCTTCGCCGCAGCAGCTGTTGGCGTGCTGACCGTGGCTGGCTCCGGCTCAGGGCGCGAAGGAACAAACGTCGGTTCTTTCCTCTGAGGGGTAGGTCGCCTTACCCCAGCTTT
This sequence comes from candidate division KSB1 bacterium, assembly GCA_034506335.1. Taxonomy (NCBI): domain Bacteria; kingdom Pseudomonadati; species Candidatus Zhuqueibacterota bacterium. The sequence continues at coordinate 133,980 of JAPDPR010000003.1, read as the reverse complement.
TTCCACTCGTTCCACGACAGGGGTCGCCTTTCGCTTGAGGGCTCTATGCCCCAATGCCTTGCGTACAGTAAATGGCAAGGTCGTGAGATAGCCCTTCGACTTCATGACATAGTCGTACGCCCCCCTGCGTAGTGCAGCAATCGCCAGGTCGTCCCGCCCGTCATCTACCAATACCACCACGGGCAGGTCCGGACGAAGTCCCACCACTTGGTCGAGGACTGAGAGGTAGTCACCATTGTCCAGGTGGGAGTCCAAGAGGAGCAGGTCGACGCTATCGGAAGTGATCTTGTCGAGAATCGCGGAAACCGAGGTCACGCCCTCAAGCACATACTGCTCATTGTACAGCCGCAGAATGCGCTGCGCGTCACCGAGGTAGGACTGGTCCTGGTCTGCCAGGAGAATCTGTATACGCTCCATGAGCCCTCAACCACGTCACCCGCGTTCACCAGCTATGGCCTACTGGTCTTAATTAATAAAAAATTATCTAAAAGTCAAGCGATAAATCGCCTTACAAGAAAATGCGGGATGACCCCCATTGTCCCTTTTATGAAATCCTCAAGATGATCATCTAGAATCACAAGTGGTGAGTCGAGTACTTAAGAGAAATTCTACTCCCACTGTCCTCGTGTATTTTCGCCCGTGTCTCGAGCCCCCTATGTCTTTTCTTTCTCTTAAAGTTAAAATAGAACGCATACGCGGCGGACCTTCCACGTCCCTGTAATCTTTTGTGTCGCAGAATTCGTCCTCCATCAGCCTATCAAAAGCCTCCCGATTACTTCGCCACGTAAAGGCCCCCGGCGCTATCCGCCGGTCCCTGACACCAAAGCCATTGGCAACCTGCTTAGACGCACGCTCACCTGCCTTTCGCACACACCCTATGAACTCTAACCCATTGTCTGTCTGCATTATTACCTCTCTCATGTCGACCCCATAGTGCTCGCATGAAGAAACCAAGTGCCGGGCAAGCAGAGTCGCACGGGCACCGTCCGCCGTCCTCACGTATGCATACCAGCATACACCACTCCGTACAGATGCGACGCTCGCAATGCCTCCTCAATCTCCCGGCCCCCACGCCGGATGGCTCTTCCGTAGCTCTATGACCTTTTCTTCCATCCTTTTTGAGGTCTTATGAGGAATATGCCTTGGGGGTTTTGCTCCGGCCCTCAAGCCCCCGAATCCATTGCTCTCTGAGCCGCCTCAACTATTTCGGCACCGTATTCCTGGTAAAGCACCATACTGGCGAGGCCCATGGGATATTGCTTCCTCTGCGGCACGCTCGACCATTGCCAACCGCAGGTCAAGTATGCTCCGGATGCCTCTCATCACGTCGTAACCAGATCGCCTTTCCCTCCATTCTTGCAGAGGCTATGCTACAAACTTTTGAAAACCTCCACACTAATTGACCCTACATCTTCCACCAATTCTTCGCTCATGGATCGTAGCCCTCTACGCAATCCCCGGTACACCATCTAGGCTCCGTCTGACGAATAGGTCATACCTCGAGGAGGGGTACTGATTGCCAGTTGGGCACCAAAGGCGAACAGACGCTCAGACATGTGCCGAACTCTTGGCACGACCACACGAGGCTGAACGCCACTCATTTTTTCCCCTTGCTTATTTCCATTTTCTCTATAACTTTATTGGCACGTTAGGTGTAGATGCGGTGGGCCCCAGCGGGACGGGCCAATTGTGACGGGACACAAGGAGAGAGACGATGAAGGTGCTGGTGATAAACAGTGGCAGTTCGTCGATCAAGTTTCAACTTTTCGACATGGTGAAGGAAGATGTGCTGGCTAAAGGGATCGTGGAGCGCATAGGTTCCAGCGAGGCCAGCCTCACTTACCAACCGAAGGGCTCTCATAAGATCGTGGAGACCCGCGAGGTCCTTAACCACGACGCTGCTATCAGCTTGGTGTTGGCGACACTCATGCACCCGCAGCACGGGGTGATCAAGGACAAGTCAGAAATCGCAGGCATTGGTCACCGGCTGGTCCACGGCGGCGAGGAGTTCACCGGGTCGGTGCTGATCACGGAAGAGGTAAAGGCTGGCGTGCGCCGCTGCATCCAATTTGCCCCTTTGCACAACCCCGCCAATCTCAAAGGCGTTGAGGCGTGTGAGCAACTCCTGAAGGGTATCCCCCAAGTGGGGGTGTTCGACACCGCGTTCCACCATACCATCCCCCAGGTCGCGTACATGTATGGTCTGCCCTATGCGCTATACAAGAAGCTGGGGATCCGTCGCTATGGGTTCCATGGCACTTCCCACATGTACGTGGCACATCAGGCGGCACAGGTGCTGGGCAAGCCAATCGAAAAGCTGAAGCTCATCACCTGCCACCTGGGCAACGGCAGCAGCATTACGGCTGTGTTGCATGGCAAGTCAGTCGATACCAGCATGGGCTTTACCCCGCTAGAGGGGTTGGTCATGGGTACTCGCTGCGGCGACATCGACCCCGCGCTGGTCTCGTACATCATGGAGCGCGAGAAGCTGGACACTCGCCAAATTGACAACCTCATGAACAAGAGCAGCGGCATGTTGGGTCTGACCGAGACCACCAATGACATGCGCGAGATAGAGGCTGAGGCTGCGCGCGGCAGCGAGCGTCACCGATTGGCTCTGGAAATCTTTTGCTATCGCGTGCGCAAGTACATTGGCGCCTACATCGCGGTATTGGGCGGCGTAGATGCCATCGTCTTTACCGGAGGCATCGGGGAGAATTCTTCCTATGTGCGGCGCACGGCCCTCGCCAATCTCCATGCCCTGGGCATTGACATCGACGAGGACAAAAACGCGCAGAATGCCGTGGAGATCAGCAAGGGTAAGGTGAAGGTTCTGGTGATCAAGACGAACGAGGAGTTGGCCATTGCCCGTGACACCAAGCGCATTCTCGAGTCCCTGGCTGCGGAGGTAGAAAGGCCTGTTGCGGAGGAGGTTCTGCAGAAGGAACTGGCTGCCTTCACGCCGGACGACCGCGCCGAGCTGGTGCTGCTGTGGTCAGAGAATCCACGGCTGCCGTTGTACGAGCTTACGGCCAAATTAAACAAGCGCATCGGCAAACATATCAGCATGCACGTGGTGAAGCACGAACTGCAACGACTCGGACTCGACCGCGTGTCCGAACAGAAATTGGAAGCGTTGGCTTCGAGGAGCAAGTGATGCGAGAGCTGGACAATGAGAAAGCCGGGTGGGTGGTCGCTTTGAGCTGGCTGACCGCCCTGGAAGAGACGGCACGGGATTTCCACGGCACGCGCCCCCGCACCTTCTGCGAACGTGCCTATGAGCATGCAGTAGACAATTACCTTTCCACCTTAGAGAACGACTATGGCTTTGTCGTGCCCAAGAGCGACTCCATCAAGTCGGCTCTTGACAATTACATCCAGATCGGCGTGCGGGCCAAGCTCTTTCGGGACGCCAGTCAGCTGGAGCTCAAAGAGGTGAATCCCAATCGGGTGGAGGTCACCGTGCACCTCTGCCCGTATGTGAAAAGCTGCAAGGAGCTGCTCGCCAGTGGAGCTACGCTGCGCGATTTGACCTGTGCCAGGATCGGGGCGTTTCGCGCCGCGGTCAAGTACCTGGCAAATATCGACTGCAGCTACAGTGTGACCGCCTTTGACGTTGAGGACACATGCCATGGTGTCATCGAACGGAAGTAGCCACGATCCTCAAGGCACCACGGCTGAAATGTCGGTGTCTGCTTTGATCCACCAGGCGACCTCTGGAGGGGATTGGCGCGAACGGCGCGAGGCAATCATCGCCCTTGGGTACTGCAAGGCCCCTTCGGTGGAACAGCCAGCTGTAGTGAAAAGCCTCATCGCCCAGTTGCGCGACCCTCTGCCTGAGATTCAGCAGGCCGCAGTGATTTCCCTTGGTCGACTGGGCGCCAGCGAGGCGATCGAGGAGTTGAGCAAGCCGCGGATCGTCAATTCGCTGGACATGCGCGTGCGCTGGGCGGCGGTGTCGGTGCTCAGCGCGCTGGGCGACCACCGCGTGATCGAGACGCTCATTGCAGCAGCCGACGACGAAGAGTGGCTCGTGCGCAACGAAGCCCTGACCGGCTTGCAAAGAAAGGTCGCGGACATTGTTGCCTCGGGCGACGAGCAATTGGGGCGCATTCTGCTGCGCATGCTGGCGCTGGAGGAACAGCCGGTAGTGGACCTGGCGATCTCCGGACTGGTGCAGATGGCACCGCAGAGCCTCCAGATGGTGATCGAGAGCATGGGCAACCCGAATGTGCGCGTGCGCCAGCACGTGGCACGCGTCTTGGGGGAGATGCGCACTCCGGAGGCGGTGGGGGCTTTGGTTCAGGCGCTGGGCGATGAGGAGGCTACTGTCCGCGCTGCCGCCGTGCGCGCCCTGGCGGAGATCGGCGACCCGCGGGCGATCGATCCACTAGTGGCCGCCGTGCGCGATACCGACGAGAATGTCCAGCGGGCTGCCAGCGAGGCCTTGGTGCGCTTCGGCTCGCTAGCGACCCACGCTCTGCTGCGCGCCCTGGACTATGAGCGGAACAAGACCCCGCTGCGCTTCCTCATTCTCACGTTGGGCAAGATCCGGGACCAGGCCGCGCTGCCGTACCTCGTCAAACACTTGTCCAGCAGCTACTTTGCCGTACGGGGCGCAGCCATCGCGGCACTCAAACCATATGGGGCGGCCGTGGTACCCCATCTGCTCAAGATCCTCGCCGTCAACGAGAGCGATGTCACGGATCTGCTGGCTGCTGCCGCAGATGGCACCAATCCGACAGCGCAGGTACGCGCCATCAACGCCCTGGGCAGTTTGGAAGAGCACAGGGCCGTGCCTTTGCTGAAGCAGCTCGTGGCCGGAGACAACCAGGAGGTGGCTGAGGCGGCCCAGGAGGCGCTGGTCAAGATCGGTTGCGCCGCCTGGGGCCGATGTGGGGCACTCACCTTGCTGGGTGAGGTGGGCGATAGCTCCCTGATCCCCCACATGGAAAAGAGCCTGAAGGACGATTCGGCTAATGTCCGCCTCGAGGCGGTGCGGGCGCTGGGCAAATTCGCCAACCAGGAGGTGGTGGCGCTTCTGGCTCAGACCGCCCGGGAAGACCACGATCCCTACATCCGCGCCGAGGCTCTCCGCACCATCCGGTGGACAAGCATCCAGTCTAGCGCGGCGGTGGACGCGGCCCTGGCTGCTCTTGGCGACCCAGACTGGCTTGTCTGTACCCAGGCAGCCCGCCTGCTGGGGAACATGCGCGAAGAACGCGCCATTGCCCCGCTGATTAACGCCCTGCGGCATCCAAACTGGACCGTGCGCCAAAGTGCCGAGGACGCCCTGCGGAACTTTGGCACCAAGGCTGTGCCGGCGCTCATTGATGCGCTGGAAAGCGACGACTGGGTGGTGCGCCTGCGTGCCGCACGGGCGCTGGGTGAAATCGGTGACCAGCAGGCCGTCCCGGCACTCTCCAAGGCGGTGAACCGCAAAGACGAACATCCTCGCGCCAAAGCCATCCAACAAGAAGCGTTGAACAAGCTGAGCGCCGCTCGCTCGTAACTCAAGGGTGCGGGTTCAGGGAGTGAGATACTCAATATCCTCGAACCCGTGCCCTTGTTCATCCGTAATGCGGAGATAGAAACCCCACTCGCCCACGCGCTGTGTGCTTTTCAGCAGGAGCACATTGCGGCCTGCGCGCAGCTGGACCGGTACCACCCGCCCGTCCAGGCTTGCCCGTTCCGAACCGTTGTGATACCACACCTGCTCACCATTGAGCCACACCCGCAGGCCGGTGCGGTAGCCAAATCGGAGCTGAGCCTGGCGCCTCGTAGGCACGCGGAATTCCAGGCGCAGATAGGCGACCCCCATGAGGCCTCGCCCCAAGAGCGACCACAAGTCCACAAAGCCGTCCGCCAGGTCATCACCCGCCGAACGCCAACGCATGATCTGACCCTTGTGGCGCACGGTAGCGGGAAAAGAGGTTGCCCGCTCACGGATGAATCCGCGATTGAAGCCATCCAGATTGTCAAACGGACCGAGCACCAGGTAATGCTCCTCGCCTGGAAATCCCAACGCACGCAGAATCGCCTCTGCCTTTTGCTCCTCGCCTGCGCGGCGGTGGACCAGCGCTGCACTCAACCATGCCGCCAGCTCGTAGCTCCGATTGTCGCTCCGCGCCGCAAACTCCGCATAGCCCTGGGTCCACTGCAAAAGGTCGTCGTGGGGCGCAGGAGACCGCAGGAGCGCTCGCCCGTAGGCGGTCCAGTAAAGTGCGCCGAGGTCCGGCGCGTAGGCCATCATCCGCGGGTCAAATTGGCTACTCCGCGCTATCATTTCCCGCACATAGCCGAGGTAGATCATGGCAGGCTGCACTGCCGCTAGCGATACGGACGGCCCGCTTTCCGGAGACATCAGCGCGTGCTGGGCCAGTAACTGGGCGAACTCACGAGCATGGACATCAAAACGCAGGGCGAATACCAGGGACGACAAGAAAAGGTTGGGGTTAGCCATGACCATTGGGAAATTCGCCGCTATTCTGCCAAACCATTCGTCATCATACTCCCGCATGGAGGTGCTATCCACCTCCAGCACGCGTACCATGTAGGGGTACGCAACCGAAAGCGAGTCCCAAGCCCGCACCGAGTCCAAGTGGGCCAAGGCCTCCGCCTTCCTCCCCTGGAGGGCGCAAACGGCAGCGCTGAGCACGTAGACGTCGGCTCGTGTCTCTGGGACGGGAGCCTGAGACTTCAATTCTTCTACAGCTGCCAAGACCCGGTCATAGTAGCCCATCTCCAGATTGGCTATTGCAATATGCCTGGTGCTGTGGTAGAATTTTGGGTTAACCTGGAGGGCCTTGCGGAACATCTGCAGAGCTTTCTTGTTCTTGCCCATCATCAAGTAAATCTCACCTATGCTGTCTAAAGGATTGGGCTCGTCCGGTGCAAGCTCGGCGTATCGCTTCAGCGCCGAGGCCGCCTCCTCATACCTCCCACGGGCGGCATACGCGTATGCCAGCGTGTTGTAGGCGAGCTTGAACTGGGGGTCGATCTCGATGACTCTCTTCAGTTCATCGATTGCGCGGTCGTACCACCCCATCCCATAGCTCCACGATCCGAGCTGAAAATGTAACATTTTGTCGTAAGGGTCTTCCGGCACGGCGCGTTCCAGGAGGTTGAACGCCTCGGCAACATTGCCGCTGAGCATGTGATAAAGGGCAAGGAGAGTGGTGCGCTCCTTTTCCGAGGCCCTGTCGGCATGCCGCACCCCCGTTGCCAAGGCCTGCAGCGCGGCTTGATGCTGCCCCAGTGCACCGAACGAGTACGCGAGCTGGAGATATGCAGAGGTGAAGGCCGAATCCAGAGCCACCGCCTTCTGGTATTCCGCCACCGCTTCCTGGAAGTAGAGTTTGTTCTGCTGCTCGAATCCAGCGATGTAGTGGCGGTAGGCGGCAACAGAACTCGTCGTCACCTCGGTGACGGCCAGGGCGCGCTCCCTCGCGTCGCGGAGTGAAAGCTGCAAGCCGTCTTTGACCTTGCGAGTGAGCTCGTCCACCATGGTGAAGACGCGTTCCAGACCCGCACCGGAAACCGAATCGCTCCTGAGAAGCTCACCACGTTGTGCATCGTAGAGCTTGGCCTCGATGCGCAGCGAATCACCGCGTTTCTGCAGGGTACCGGTGAGCCAAGCCTCGGCCTTTGCTTCTCGTGCAACCATGGCGGCTACCCGCACGTCGGCAGTGGCATAGGTCTCCTTACCGAGACGCCGCAAGATATTGACTAACCCTTCGTGGCTCACAACCGTGAGCTGGTGGGACTGCGATAGGTCGGCAATGAGCATGTCGGTGATGCCGGTGCGCAGCCATTCCAGGTCGCGGTCACCAGTGAGGTTGTCAAAGTAGGTGACGACGATGGTCTTGCGCTCGCCCGTAGCCAGCTGCAAGGTCGCCTCGGTGCGGCGTCGCACCTCTGGCTGTGCGGTCCCAGAGGGCTCGGCCAACTTGATCTTGCGTTGCCGCGGCTCCTTGCTACACCCTGCCAGTATGCAAACACCTACCGCCAGCAATGCCGCATTCGCTAACCACAGTCGTCGCACCTTTTTCCTCCTTCTTCCGAGTACTATTTCCGCGCATCTCGATAGCCACACGGCCGTCAAGCATTTGTTGCCACCTCACACGGCGCCAGAGCAGCCGGCCCAATTTCGTAGAGGTTCAATGAGGGTAATGAGCCTTGCGACAAAAGAATGCATTGTGCCGCGCTCTGGAAGCGAGTTGCCGCACGACCGCCCCATGAACCTCGAAGGTCGACGCTCTCCGTGGGCGTTCCGTCCAGCCCAGAGGGCAGTTTGGCAAGGGTCGGGACTGCCGATGCTTGCCCTGAGAACATCGGCGGGTAGCCTTTCCGGTGAGTCCTCAACCGTTTGTTTTTCAGCTGGCCCTGGGCGAGGTTCCCTTGCCATTGTCTATGCAATCTGCCGCCGCACAACGACGAGGGTTACGTCGTCGTGGAGGGGTGTTCGCCCGGTGAACATGCGCAGCCGCCGCAGTATCTGCTTGCGGAGGCTCTCCGCACTCACCACCGTTCTCTCTGAAACCATTGAGATGAGCGCTTGCTCGCCAAACTCTTCTCTGCGCTGGTTCATTGCCTCGGTGATGCCATCGGTGTAAAAAACGAGCGTGTCGCCTGGGGCGATGGTGCTCACGCACTCGTGAATGTGCGCGTCAAAAAGGGCGGAATCCGCCAACCCCACGGCGATGCCCGGCGGCAGGAGGGCCTCCACAACGCCCGCCGCACGACGGAGCAACACGCTTGAATGGCCGGCACGAGCCAGGCGCAGTCTGCCGCTGCCCAGGTCAATCACCCCATAGGCCACGGTAGCAAACACCCGCGGGTCCAGGCGCTGCCGAAGCTTGCGGTTGAGCTGGCAAAGGAGTTCCGCCGGGGACTGGTAGTCGGTGCTGAGAGCTACCATGATCCCCTTGATTTCGGCCATGTAGAAAGCGGCAGAGGTCCCCTTGCCGGTCACATCAGCGATGACGACCCCCAGCTTCTCCGGACCCACTTCAAGATAGTCGAAGTAGTCCCCTCCCACGGCAGCTGCTGGCAGGCAGATACCATCGATATCCCAGCCGGGCAGGTGCGGGTTACCCTGGGGCAGGAGCTTCCGTTGGACGTCCCGCGCAATCTCTAACTCGCGCCGCAACTTCTCCTGTTCGGTTAGGCGCACGTGGAGCAAGGCGTTATCGATGGCCAGGGCCGCTTGCGTACCGAGGGTGACCAGAAATGTCTGGTCGCGGTCAGAGTAACTCTGGCGGTCACTCGGTGCGGACAAGGCCAACACCCCCACCAGCTCATCGCGTGCCCACAGTGGCACCACCAGCGCGCACGGCTCCGGCCGCAAGGAGCGAGCCACAGCCCGAAGGAGTCGTGCGGTCTGACCTTCACCGCGGAAAGGGTACGGAAGTGGTTCTTTCCGTGCAAGCAATGGAGCTGCAGAGGTGAGGTCCAGGCAAGGACTGGAACGCCCCACCTCCCCGCGGGCCGAGTCCCAAACCGCCCGAAATCGCCCACCCTCCTCACCCTCTTGCACAAAGAGCACGGCCCGTCGCGCAGCTATGCCTCGCTGAATGCTCTCGATTGCCAACTGGGCTACTCGTCGCAGTTCAAACGTGAAGCCCAGCTCCCGGGTCAACCCCTCAATGGCAGCCTTTTCCCGAAGACCCACGACCATGGCATTGAATGTGCGCGCCAGCTCACCGATTTCGTCAGATGAGCGCACGCGCACATCGCTGGTGAGGTCGCCTGCAGAGATGCGCTGCATCGCCCTGGCAAGCCGGTGCAGGGGGGTAACTATCCGATAGCTCATGATCGCCGAGGTCACCACGCCCAGTGCGGTGAACACTGCCAACAGGAGAAAGTTGGTCAGCCGCTTGCGACGGAAGGCGTCGTTCAGCTCCACGAGGGAAAAGCCGACCTCCACTGTGCCATAGGAGCGCTCGGCGTCGCGAATCTGCACCGGCACGCTGCCCAAATCCGCGCGACTCTCCTCGGCCACCGCCCCTTGGGACAGGAGCCGCACCACCTGGCGCTCCTCATCGCTGGTCAACAGCTCGCGCCTACCCAAGTCCAGCCACTCCCGGTTCAGTGCGTAGGCCGTGAGCGAGTCGCGCTCGTCAAAGATGGCGATGTACACGAGGTCGCGGCTGAAATCGGCGCGAATGAGATTGTCGATGTAGTTCTGATAGACGTACCACCCTTCAGTCTCTGCCAAGCGAATGGAGGCAATCTGCTTGGCCAAGCGCTCGATGCGCCCTTCCACTTCCCGCCGCTCCGCCTTCAGCTCGCGATAGCTGAAAAAATAGCTCACCGAGGCCATGATGGCCACCACTAGCACCACCACCGCCAGGGTCATTTTCACCCAGAGGCTCTGCAGACGCTTCATCCCTAGTCCTTCACGGCGACGAGGGCGATTTCCAGGGCTGCCCCCTTGGGCAGGCGCGCCACCTGCATGGCGCACCGCGCCGGCGGGTCATGGGGAAAGTATTCGGCATACACCTGATTGATGCGGGGGTAATTGGCGATGTCATCCATGTACACAGTGGCGCTCACCACGTCGCCAAAGTCCATGCCTGCCGCTTTGAGCACCGCGCCGAGATTATCGAGCACTCGCCGGGTCTGCTCCTCGATCGTGCCGGCCACCAACTCGCCGGTAGCAGGGTCAATGGGAATCTGCCCGGCGGTGAAGAGCATCTTGCCCACCTTGATCGCCTGACTATACGGCCCAATTGCCGCCGGCGCGCCTGAGGTGGCAATCACCTGGCGTCCCTGCTGTTCACACCCCGCAATCAGACACCCCGTGATCACAGTAGCGATGACATACGCACGCACGGCCTACTCCTCCTCTGAGTTCAAATGCGCTGTGCGAGGGGCACTCGCCTCGGTGCGAGTCTTAGCCCTCACCCTTTCAAACCGACGCAAAAACTCCTCCACGCTGGAAAACCGGGGATGCACGATCTCATCGACGACCTCACCCGCATGCAATAACGGAGCCAATCGGTGCCCAGCTCTAATCCTCCTGTTAAGGCTCGTGGCAAAGTTGCGCAGCCGGACGTAGTGCCAAAAGCCAATCCGGCTGTCGCTCAACGGATACACCGACTCATTGCACAGCAGCGGGTCCACCTCTGGCGGTAGCAGGCCCCACTCCACTGCGCGCTGGTATTCGCGGGTTCCGGCAATGGGAGAAAAGCAGGCCAGGTGCACACTCGCCCCAAGACCTGCTACAAAAAGGATGCTTTCCACCACCTCCCGCACATCCTGGCCAGGCAATCCCATGAGCAGATAGACACCCACACGCTGCCGCTGGAAACCTGCATGCTCCAAATAATGCAGGGCGCGTGCTAGGTCCTCCGCGGTGACCTTGGACCCCATGTCATGCTGTCGTTCTCGGCTGATGGTCTCGAAGCTGAGACGCAGCGTAGAGAAACCAGCACGGTGGAGCAGGACTGCAAGATCTGCGTCAATGGCCCGCGGCGGCACGCCATTGGGCGTGTGAAACTGCACTTTCAACCCACGGCACACGATGAGTTCAAGGATAGGCTTGATGTGCTCATCAGCGCGGAAAAGCAGCGCATCGTCGTAGAAAGCCACGTGGCGGACGCCCCGCTTGACCCAATAAGCAATCTCCTCTACTACCGCCCCCGGAGCCCGCTGTGCCGGCCCGCCGGTGAGCAGACTGGACGCACAAAAGGTGCACCGGTAGGGACAGCCGCGCGAGGTCAACAAGGCCACCGCCTCCAAACGCGGGTAAAGCTCGTAGGCGGGGAAAGGTATCTCATCAAGCGTTTCATAGCGCGGCTCCGGCAGAGACCAGCCACACACCCGATTGACTACCCTGACCACCTGGTTTTCCGCCGGGCCCTCCACCAACGCATCGGGCGCCAAGGTCTGACGGGCGTGATCCGGGCACAACGTGGCGTAGATACCGCCCACCACGACTGGGACACCAGGGAAAGCCTCTCGCAGTCTGCCTACCGTCTCCATGGCCCCGGTGTACCAATACGTCATGCCGGTGGTGACAAGAATGGCATCAGGACGAGCACAGGCGCGGAGCAAGCGGTCGAAGACCTCTACCGGCATCCCGTATCGGCTGAACCGGCGCGGCACGTGCCGGAGCGCTGACGGTTTAGGGATCGCCTGGCGGAAAAACTTGCCCGTACCATCCTCACGAGCCCCCAGCAAGCCAACCTTCGCCACCACGTCGGGATGGAGGCGATCAAGACAGTCGATCAGGTGAACCTGACACCCTGCGGCCCGGAGGACTGCACCTACGTAGAGCAAGCCCAGTGGCCTCGCCCACAAGTCATAGGCCGCAAAGTCGTGCACCCAGGGGTTGACCAGCAAAATGCGAGGAGGCCGCCCCATCTTCGCTCAATCCATTCTGGGCATACGATTGATCTTGGCGTGGGTGTTCCACACCGTGCCCACTCACTTGGACACACATTTGCCCTGCACACAGCCGGTCTGGGTCGTGAGACGGTACAGGTATAGGCCAGCAGGGAGAGAGGACCGCCACTGCACCCGGTGCCAGCCGGACGTAACGAGCTCGTCGACCAGTACTTCCACCGTTTGCCCGCAGAGGTTGAAAATGTCCAATCGCACGTGGCCTGGCATCGGCACGAAGTACTCAAAAGTGGCAGTACCTGCGAAGGGATTGGGGAAGCTATGCGCTATCAGATGAGTCCGCGGAATGTGCCTCCCTGGCTCAACAGGACTCACCGCCCGCTGGTTAGCCAAGTCGTATTGGTCACCGCTTGCCAGGAAGTGGAGCCTGGCGCCCACAATGCCCGGCACATTGGTGCCTGGGGACACGCCTGCATGCGTAGCGATTGAAATATCCAACACGTACGCCAGGCCTTCGACCGTCATGATACCCTCAGCGGACAGGGTACACACGCTGTTGTCGGCAAGAAAAAGCCCTGTGCACCGAGGGTTCGTGGCAACGCCCCACTCGCCACCTACGAGACGATTTGGCGCATAGGCGCGGCTAGTCCACAGGTGCGGCATGATCACCGTCTGGGGTACAAGTCCACGGCCTGGCACCTGAAGAAGTCGGCCATAGAAAGCATTATTCTCGCCGGTGGTCAGGTTGCTGATTACCACTTGGCCCAGCTCCGCGGTGCTATCGGCCGCCCCGTAAAGGACCAGGGGCACAAAGGTCCCCCTCGTGTAAGGCTCGGACAGTGCGCGCAGGTAGGGACCAGGTTCACGCAGGGTGCGTGTGGCCAGGTCGTAGACGGCGCCATCCACCAGTTGGTCAAAGCGGATGTCGGTGAACGTCACCGGGCGGCCTGGCCGGCACACGATGCGCGAATCATGTCCCGCATGAAGAAAGGTCACCGAACCGAGGCCGTAAACAATCGCCGTCATGTCAGGATTGACGCACAAGGCGGTCTTCTCATCGACACCGATGGCCAGCAGATCCGTCTGCCCATGGTCCTGAATGCGCCGGGCCAACATGGGCACCAGCCTCCCAAGGCGCGCACGAGTCTGGAAGTGGGAATCGGTCAGCACGTTCGGAAGAATGTCCAGAAAGTCATCGGTAAAGTGCAGACGAGAGTAGTAGGGGTCATAAGCCGCGTATTCGGGGTATGCCGTGCCGTAAGCAGCGTCGAAGACTACCTCGCCCAGCACCGCGAGTCCGGCGCTGGTCCCTCCGATGACCCCGCCACGGGCAAAGACCTCTTCGATGGCGCGTTCCACCAGAGTGCCCTTCCAGGTGGACACGTAGTCCCATTGGTCACCGCCTTCTATGAAAATGCCCGAGGCCGAGGCAAGCTCACGATAGACTGCCGAGTCGTTAGCCTGGGCGCGCGTGGCGATCTGGAGCGGGTGACTGGTGGCTGCAGCCCCCCACGACCTGAACGTTGCTGCGTAGCTGGCCGCCGTTTCGTCCACATCGATATTGATGATTTTGCCCGAATCGGCCTGCTGCACAAACCAGCGGAACACAGGGTATGCCCAGGAACCTCGATCGTCGCCGCCACCCATAAGCAGGAGAGCCCCCTGTCCCGCAGCCGGCCCCACGCGAAACACAAGCCCTAGCCACGCGGACAGGCCTAAAAAGAGGCCTTGCACCGCTCTATTCGAAAAGGAATTCATGCCGAATGATCCAAGTCCACTGCTTAGCTCACTGCCCTCGCCGGTTCAGTCCCACAACGGAACGAGCACCTGACACACCTCTTCCAAAAAACGTCTATCCTCCTCAGTGAAGGCCGCCAACGTGTGGGAATCGATGTCCAGCTCCCCCAACACCTGTTCACCCTTCATCAAAGGCACAACGATTTCCGACTTGACCTCAAGACTGCACGCCAGGTAGTTCTCCTCCTTGCTCACGTCCTGGACGACCACAGTCCTCCGTTGTGCTGCCGCTTGACCACAGACCCCCTTCCCAAACGGAATGCGCACGTGTTCGGTGGGCGCGCCGGCAAACGGGCCAAGCACAAGCCAGTCACTGCTGCCTTCCACCAAGTAGAACCCCACCCAGTCAAAATGGCGCACCTGCTCCTTGAGCATGGTGCAGATCGCCTGGAGCTTCTGCTCACGCCCGGAGGGCCACTGCACGATGCTGGCTATGGTCCGGAGCAGGGCCGCATAGTGCGCGGGCAGAGCGACCGAACTCCGGCTGGTCGATGATTGGTGCAGCTCGTCCCAGGTGCGGAACGCCCGCCGCAGATGGGGTATGGTGATGGACCCGCCCACCACCAGGCCGATGGCCAGGGCTTCTTCTACCTCCTCGCTGGTCACCTTCTCCTCGTGACATCGAATCAGATGATAGGTGACGCAGTCATCGCAGCGCAGCACTAGCGAGGCGACCAGCCCCAGCAGCTCCTTTGTCCGCGCCGGCAGCACTCCCGGGCGATATACCTGCGCGTCCAGGCTGTAGAAGCGCTTGGTTGCCAGCCCAGCGTACTTCATCACAATGCGGTTCAGGTGATCTCTTTCTCTCTTGAACTGCCCGATCCGATCTTCGCCCATAAACACTCCTCAGCTGCCTCTGTATCTTGGCATGCCCTGAACAGTCAAGGGCCGCGCAGAGACTACAGACTGGCGTAGTCATCGTGGAGGGTCCAGCGCCCCAAGAATCGCGTGAAGACTTCGCATATTGACGATAGTCGAGGCTGCCAAAGCTTCATCTCCACCCGCCCGGGGCGCATCGACGGCCGGCCGAGCACGACCCGCTACACCTCGTTGCGTCCCCGTGTCCCAATGCACGCCGCCAGGTTCCGCACCCGCCACGGTGTCCCGCGAGGGGGCTCCCCGCCTGTCAGTTTGAAGGGGGGAAAACAACACTTGCCGCCTCGAGCACCCCAACTGGCGAAGCAGTTTTCCTCCGGGAACCCACTCTAGCTGCCGAACATGGGACTGCGCCTCGTGAAGAAGCTCCTTGCTTTAGCAAGAAGCGCCTCCGTGACGAGGAGTGCCTTGTCGCGCCCTGTATGGGTCATCCCCCGACTTCAGGGAGGGCCGTGGCTGGGGCGCCCAGCGTCAGCTCCATCCCCTCATACACCGCAAAGCAGGACAGGTGCGGTTCTTCATCGCGGACGGCTCGCCGACACTCTTCCACGATCTGCTCCAGTGCGTGGTCGGTGCGGTCCTGATTGTGGTGGAAGAGGCCAAATGCTTTTACCTTGGCCGCCATTGCCAGACGGAGCGCGTCGGTGTAGGTAGAGTGCCCCCACCGACGTGTCACCACGTATTCTTCCGGAGTGAACTCCGCGTCGTGAATGAGCAAGTCCGCACGAGCGCATGCTTCTGCGTAGTCGTCGAAGCTCAGCCCGCCGGGGTGCCGAAAGGCCAGCTCATTGTCCGTAAGAAAGATCAGTACATGTCCCCCTTCCTCAAACCTGTACCCCACGCCTCGGTTCGGATGGCTGAGGTAGATGGTGCGGATTGTCACGCCACCAATGGCAAGGGGTGTGGCATCCAGGCTATGGTAAGAAATGTGCGCCTTGAATGCACGTAAGTCCACGGGAAACGTTGGGGCTCGGAGTGTCTCGGACAGGAGATCTTGCATCGAGTTATGGGTAAAGGGGCAGCCATAGATGTCCAGGGTGACCTCACTGTCATAGACAGGCCGGAAGAAGGGGAGGCCCATCACGTGGTCAAGGTGCGTGTGGGTAAGGAACAGGTGATAGCGCTTCTCGCCCCGCGTCAGGAGTTGGTGGCCCAGGCGCCGAATGCCGGAACCAGCGTCTACAATGAGCGTGTGGCCTTCGGCACTGCGGAGCTCTAAGCACGTGGTGCTCCCGCCGAAGCGCAGGTATTCGCTCCCGGATACAGGGATAGACCCCCGTGCGCCCCAACAGCGGATGACCATTCTCGGACTCTCCTCAGCGACATACATGCAAAGCTGTTCGGACTCAGTAGTAAACTCGCTCCATCACCACTCTGCCGTCGTGATCGAAGCTGACGCCTTCAAGCTCCAACAGGACGCGTTTCATGGCCATCCCGCCGCCGAATCCGCACAGGCGGCCGTCAGCCCCAACGACGCGATGGCAAGGGATGACGATGGGAAAGGGGTTTGTAGCCAAGGCCCTGCCCACTGCGCGCGCGCCACCTGGCTGACCCAGATGCTTTGCTACCCGCCCATAAGTGCTTACCCAGCCACGCGGGATACACCAATCCGCACGCAACACTTTTTGCTGAAATACAGGGCAACGGTCGAGCGCCAGCGCCTCCAGTGGCAATTGCAGCGCTTCCCCGCTTAAGAACCGCTGGATGCCCTCCGCCAAATCGTCCACCTCTGCACAGTGCGCGGGCAGGGCAGTGGGATAAAGGTTTTGCACCTCCTGCTCCATCCCGGGGAGAAAGATCCTCAGCACGCGATGTGACCCATCTTCCTCCTGCCATACCAATTTCACCTCGCCCAGGACAGTCGGCACGTCGATGCGATGGACGTTGTTCATGAGCCTCCTCTTCGGTTTTTCCGTCACCCGGGCGCGCAGCGGGCACTGCTGCCAGGATAGCACTCAAGCCCTGGCCTCCGCCTCACGCCAGGAGGGCCTGGGCCGCTGCGACAATCTTCTCCACGTTGGGCAGCGTCTCGGCCTCCATGGCCCGCGCATACGGGATGGTCTGGGCGGTACAGACGCGGGCGAAACGAACATCCAACCCCGCCTCGAGGACTGTGGCCGCAAGTTCGCCGGAGAGCCCACAGTCTCGGTAGTCTTCGTCAACCACCAGCAGCCTCCCGGAGCGCCGCACTTCTTGGCAAACCGTGTGGCGGTCAAGCGGGTTGACGCACCTGAGATCAATGACACCCGCTGAGATGCCCTGCGCAGCCAAAACCTCCGCCGCCTGCAAGGCCTGGTGCACACCCAGCGCCAGCGTGGCGATAGTGAGGTCACTGCCCTGGCGGCGAACTAGTGCCTGTCCCAAGGGGATTGCTTTCCACCGTCGCGGCGCCTTGCCGCGCACCCCTGCTGCTGGCAGGTCAAAGTGCACGGTGGAGCGGCCCCCCGTCCCTAAGAACTCCAGCCACTTTTCCGATAGCATCTTATGTTCCAGGAATACCACAGGTCTGCCGTAGTCCAGCGCCCCCAACAGCAGGCCTCCTGCATCTTCCGCAGTAGCGGGGACCACCACGGCCAGCCCTGGAATGTGGGCCAACCACCCCCAGAGGCTCTGTTCGTGCTGCCCACCGTCACCATACCCGCCCCCGCAAGTGGCGCGCACCACCAGTGGCACTTGCCAGGCCCCGCCTGACATGGCCTCCACCTTGGCGGCATGATTGACCAAGGCGTCGGCCGCCACGGCCACGAAATCAATGAGCATCACCTCCACCACTGGGCGCAATCCCGCCATCGCGGCTCCCACTGCCGCGCCCACAAAGGCGGCTTCGCTGATGGGCGCAGCCCGCACCCGCCGCTCGCCGAAGCGGACAAACAGCTCCAGATGCAGGGTGTGCACATCCTCGCCGATAAGGATGATGCGCTCGTCATCGGCCATGGCCTGAGCCAAGGCTGCATCCACGGCCTCCGAGAAGCCGATCTGTCTATTTGGCGACCTCGCCATCTGCCTACACCTCCGCCGCCCTGAGGACGGTTCGGATTTCTTCTTCTACTTCTGCCTCCGTCCTGCGCAGACGCTCCTGGTCCCCGGCGAGTTTTGCCCGAGCCTTGCGCAGCGGGTCGCGCGGATGCCGGAGGCCAGGCGCAGCGGTCTTGCCAATGATGCCGAGGAGCGCGCGCAGCGCGTCGGCCCGCTCCCCAACGCCCGCACCTTTCCTGCCAGAGACGGCGCGAAGGGTAGGCGGCAGCACCTCACGCAAAGCTGTACCCGGTTCACGCACCACCCGCACAAGCGCATCACCTAAGAAATGACCCTCCAGGCGCGGGCAGGTGGCCAGAAGGAAGTAGGGGCCCCGGCCATGCCGGCAGTGGCCGATGGCGTGGTCGGCCGCCTGCCAAACCGCCTCCACGTCGCTCCCATCCACCTCCGACACCGGCATCCCGAATCCCTGGGCCCTCTGTGCCAGCTCTCCACCGGTCACAGCCGCGGTGCGGGTGGTAATGGCCCACTCATTTCGCTTGCACACAAAAAGAACCGGCAGCTTCCACGCCACAGCCAAGTTGAAAGACTCCAGCAGCATCCCCTGGTTCATAGCGCCGTCGCCGAAAAAGGCTACGGCAATGGCCCCGGGGCGTAAGAACAGGGCAGCGAGTGCAAAGCCCAAGGCCAAGGGAGCCGTGGCGCCCACGATGCCCGTACTGGCAATCAGGCGTTCTTTGGAGAAGAGGTGCATATGTCCACCTCTGCCACCACACAGTCCGCGGGGGTCGCCCAGCATCTCGCGCAACAAACTCACCAAATCCACGCCGCGCATTACCAAGGGCGGCGTACCACGGTGGTCCAGCAGCAGCGCATCGCCCTCACTCAGGTGGGCAACCACGCCTGCGGCCACACCTTCCTCCCCCACACCCAGGTGCATCTCGCCCGAGATGCGGCCCTGCTCCCACAGGCGCTTGACCGCTTCCTCAAAACGCCTGCTGCGAAGCATCTGCCTATAGAGCCACCAAAGGTCAGGACCAATCACCGCTCACTCCTTCTCGGCGACCTCGCACCTGGCATCGACGGAGGCTTACTCCACACCCGCGAAGCCCTGAATGTCCAGATTGGTGAGACCAGCCTCGCGTGCCCAGGTCACCGCCTCTCGGTATTCATCAACGGTGAGCCGCCGCGCGATCTCCGGATAGGAAAAGGCCTTGTACATCGGCCGGTACTGGGACATGATGTTAACGTATGTATCCTTGGGCAAATGCGTAGCGATCCACTCCACTACCTCTTTGGTCCCTGCCACGCGATTGGGCATCACCAGGTGGCGGATCATGAGCCCCCTGCGCATCAGGCCATCAGGGCCGGGATGAGCCACCCCCACCTGGCGGTGCATCTCCAAAAGTGCCGCCTTGGTCACCTCCGGGTAACTCGCCGCGCCAGAGGAGTACTTTGCTGCCATCGCCCCGCTGGCGTACTTAAAGTCAGGCAGGTAGATATCCACGATGCCATCCAATTGCTGCAGAATCTCCACACGCTCCCAGCCGCATGTGTTGTACACCAGAGGCACACGCAAGCCTTTGGCCGCAGCAAGATCCACGGCGCGGACGATGTGCGGCGTATAGTGGGTGGGTGTCACCAAGTTAATGTTGTGGCACCCCATCTTCTGCAGCCGCAACATCATTTGCGCCAACTCGGCAATCTCTTTGACCTCTCCCTCGCCCTCCTGGCTTATCTGCCAGTTGATGCAAAAAACACAGCGCAAACCACAATTGGTGAAGAAGATCGTCCCCGAGCCACCTTTTCCCACCAGCGGCCGCTCCTCGCCAAAGTGCGGATGAAAGGAGGCGATCTCCAACTGCGCAGAGGCACGGCAGAAGCCCCTGCTACCCTCCAGCCGATTGACGCGGCACTGTCGGGGACACAGCTGGCAGCTTCGCATGACCTCCCACAGTTTTTCGCCCCGCTCCCGTAGTTCGCCGCTGCGGTGGAGCTTGAGGTAAGCGGGCTCCCACGTCTGTATGCGCTCTTCGCTGGAGGAGCTTTCCTTCCAGGCCTTCGGCCCCACCAGTGAGAAGACGGACGCGCTCGCTTTCCCCAGATGAGCGAAGCAAAGCCCCGTACAGGCGGCGAGAAATTCACGACGGGACAGCACAGACGTCACCTCCTATTGTCCCCGTGGACCAGACGAGGTCACCGGCTGGTGCGGCAATGGAGCACCCTCTGCGGCAAGACCAAGCCGAGCATAGATTGGCTGGATACCCTTGCGCAGACGGGGCAACTGCCGCAGCGACACAGCCGCTAGCGCCATGCAGACGCCTCCGCAGAGCACCAGTGTGGCAGGGGCTCCCACCTTGCTTGCCAGCGCTCCAGACAGCAGGTTGCCAAAGGGCATCATCCCCATGAACGCCATTGTGTAAAGGCTCATGACTCTCCCCCGCTTATCGTCTTCGGCGATGGTCTGCAACATGGTGTTGCACGAGGCCATGCTCACCATCATGCCGAAGCCGGTGAGGGCCAGGAGCGCGTAGGAAAGCCAGACCGCGCGGGACAGGCCGAAGCTCATCAGTCCGAGGCCAAAGGCACAGGTGGCACGAACAATCCAGCGCCCAAGGCCCACCACCGTGGAGCGGGCAGCCAAGGTGAGCGCTCCGGCAAGAGCCCCTAGTCCGGCGGAGGCCATCAGAAACCCCAACGTGTGCGGCCCGCCATGCAGGATATCGCGCGCGAACACGGGCATGAGCACCAGGTACGGCATCCCCACCAGGCTCACCACACTGATGTAGAGCAAAAGCGCCCTGATAGGCTCACTGTGCGCCGCATAGTGTATCCCCTCGCGCATTTCGCGCAGCACAGGCAAAGCACGCTCTGTGCCTCGTTGTCTTTGAGTCCGCATCAGCAGCAACGCCCCGACCACGGCCAGATAGCTCAAACCGTTGATGACGAAACAGAGCCCCTCGCCAGTTGCGGCAATCAACATCCCGGCAAGCGACGGTCCAACCAGCCTGGCCCCATTGAACATGGAGGAGTTGAGCGCAATGGCATTGCCCAAATCCTCCCGGCGCTCCACCATGTCCAGCACAAAGGCCTGGCGAACGGGGGCATCCAACGCATTCACGACGCCGAGAAAGACGCTCAAGGGTACGATCTGCCAGAATGCCACCACTCCAGTCAGCGCGAGTGCTCCCAGGGTCAGCGCCTGGACCATCGCCAACAGCTGCGTGAGAATCAAGAGCTTGCGCCGGTCGAAGCGATCGGCCAACACCCCGGCCAGAGGGGTGAACACAAACGCCGGTACGAGTCCGGTGAAGCCCACCACCCCCAGCAGAAAGGCAGAATTAGTGAGCCTATAAACCAGCCATCCCATTGCCGTTTGTTGCAGCCAGGTGCCGATCAAAGAGACCCCTTGCCCGGCAAAATACAGCCGGAAGTTGCGATGGCGCAAGGCCCGCAACACAAAACCTGCCCCGGTACCTGGTTTGCGCACCACTCGGCCTGTCTCGCCAAAACGCTGCACCACTCACCGTCCCTCAGAGCCGCGTTTCTCCGCCTCCCTAAGAGGGGCAGCAACACATCGGCTGTTGACCACAGCCACACGAGCCATGTTTCTTGCCGAAGAGGGCCTCCCACATCAGCGCCACAGCACACCCGACCCCAGCTCGTACCTCAATGGCACCGGCCACACAGTTGAGCTGGCAGGCGCCGCATTCGATGCAGCGTTCAGGGTGCGCGAGTTCAGCAAGGCCATCCCTCTGCACAAACACCGCGTGCGGACAGACCAAAGAGCACATCCCGCACCCGGTGCACAAAGAGGGGTCATACCGCAACGTCGTTGAAGTGTGAACGCTGTCTAACATCCGATCTCCGACTTGACGTGTGTCCTTTGTAAATTTGCCTTCATGCCACTCGCAAAATAGCCATAGTCACGATTCCGACGAGGGAGATAACCCCCATGCCGGCCATCAAGGGTACGTAACGAAGGATCTCCCGTTCCACCCCACTTCGTGACGTGACTGGGGTGGCCCCGGTGAAGTTCAAGCCCAAGAAGGCAACGACGGCGGGGACGCCCAAGGCGGTGATGCCCACCCAGGCCCATCTCCCTGCTGGAGAACTCACGCCGCTCTTTGCCAAAACAAGGGCCAAGGCCAATGGCAGCCAGGCCAGCAGGCCTAACACGAAGCCCTTGGTGCTGAAATTGGGCGTCGGCAGCCACGGCAACAAGGTGGGGAAGAGCACCGTGCCCGCCACGACTGCTATCGGGGCCGCAAGCGCTGGAAGCCATCCTCCCGCAAACCACAAAATGACCGCGGCCACTATCATGGGCACAAGGGAGTGGACGAATTCCACAGGGATAAGCACCAGGCGGTCGCGCAGCGCAAACCGCACGCGCCGCATTTCGGGTGTGGCCCGCCCTGTGTCGAGATACGTCGGCAAATCTGCGGCGCGCACCGGGCCGAACTCCACAGTAAAGCCAGCCACTTCTGCCACGAGATGGGCGGCGACACCACTGGCGCCAAGCTGGGGCACGATTACCCGGCGATGGCTCACCACCCGGGCCAAATTGGTGGCGAGAATGCGCCTCACCAGCTCCTCCGTGCCAAAGGTTCCCTTGCCCGCCGCGCACCACACGTTGATGCCTTCGGTATCCAGCACCAGAATGTAGGCGTCTCTTCCCCGCAGTGCGGAGCGCAAGGCGTCGAAGCTCAGGGTGTAGTTAGCTGTCACCAGCACGGGCGACTGCGCAGTTGGTGAACCCAGCGCATAAAGACCTGGTTCCACCCGATGCGCGCGCCGACGCACACCTAATCGAGCCACAACGTGGTCCAGACGATTGGCCCAGGAGATGGTGCTAGTAGTCGTGTGTATCGAGGTCTGCTCTGAATGCTCTCTTTTCATCCGCGTCTATCGTGCGAGAAGTCTGCCTAACACGTCTCATTGGCCCCGGCATCTACCGCCGAGCCCCGTCGCATATCAGTGAGCTGTCACCTTGGGCCACCGAGGTTGC
Organism: candidate division KSB1 bacterium; assembly: GCA_034506335.1. Classification (NCBI taxonomy): domain Bacteria; kingdom Pseudomonadati; species Candidatus Zhuqueibacterota bacterium. Next base: position 110,975 of record JAPDPR010000003.1, on the reverse strand, counting down.
TTTTCCGCCCTCGTGACCTCACCCTGTGAAAGTAATTCCCAGCCACCCGAAGCCACGCCACCCGGGCTCATTGAAACCACGGGAGGAGGCTCACCCCTTCATAGCACGCCCAGCGGGTAGCCAGACCAACGAGAATAGCCCAGAGCATACTCGCCAGTGTTCCCACCAGGTAGTACTCGGCGAAACGGCGATCCTTGAGCTTCTCGAACCTCGTTATGGACTTTGCCGTCAGTATCAGACCAAGGGCTGTGTATTGACCGAGAAGGACAAAGGTGATGGTCATGGCCCGCTCCAGCGCGCCGATCAGCGCTCCGGCTCCCGGCACGCCACCCCGCGCCCACACCCGGAGCCGACGGAGAACCGCCAGCACAACGTAATGCCCCACGTAGACGGCAAGGCAGTAGCCGAGCACACAGACTACCCCCTGAGCAAGAACGCGCGCGAGCCACATGTCAAGCATGAGTCCTTTACTTTCAAATATCAAGGCCTGGTGCTTGACGAACGGTCAGGCGCGCCAGCAAGGCGTTCACCGTCCGTTCGCCCTCTAACAAAGCGTCCCATTTTGCCCCGCGGAGGACCTGCGAGACTGCCTGTTTGGACACACCAAAGTGCCGGCCTACTTCTTCGTACGTCAACTCCGGGTGCATGCGGTAGAAGCGAGCCATCTCCCGCTGCCGGATGGTCCATCGCTCCTCCAGCGCTTGGATGAGACCGAGCAGGGCATTGACGACCTCCACTCCCTGTGTGCGGCTCTCGTCCGCCCGGAGGAGGATGGTCCGCTGCTGCCGCTTGCATGCGTTCAGGGCTTCGCGGGCGCGATAGAACGCGGTACCGCGCATCCCCCCTTCCTCATGGGCCAGCCTTTCCACCTCCCCCACTCCCACCCCGCAGTACAAAGACGCTGGTGTGGTAACGCGGAGGTAGAGGCACACCGCATAGGCATTGGTCGCATCCTGCAGCGCTCCCTGGAACTCATCGCCCACCGTGGGGCGAAATGGCAGCAACAGATCGCTGGCAAAGCGCGTGTTCACCCCTTCCAGCGCTCCGTTGAGTGCTTGGAAAACCTCAGGCCAGTTTTCCAGTTGCCGCGACCGCTGCACGTCGCCAATAATGACACAGTGCTCCATTGCTTCCTCCGGACTCCGTTGACATGACCCCACTCATGCCCGGCGCAGGACCCGCCCGGGTAAGCAACCTGTGTGTTCCTCGTTGTAGATGACCAGGCGCCCGTTCACCACCACGTGGACAACGCCCACCGGGTACTGGTGCGGCTCGGTGAAAGTCGCCCGATCTCTAATCTGACGCGGATCAAAGACGACAATATCCGCATAAGCCCCTTTGGCCAGCACACCTCGGTCTTGGAGGCCGAACACCTGAGCAGGAAGCGACGTCACCCTGCGCACAGCCTCTTCCAATGGGAGTATGCCGCGCTCGCGCACGTAGTAGCCAAAGTACCTGGGAAACGTACCATAGAAACGCGGATGCGGATTTCCTTTGCCCAGAATGCCGTATGGGGCGACCGCTTCCCCGTCAGAGCCCACCATGGTCAAAGGGAAAGCGAGGACTCGCTCGGTGTTTTCTTCGCTCATCGCGAACCCGCACATGGCCACCTTCCCTTGCGCCTCGATCAAGAGCTGGCGCACCACCTGGCACGGGTCCGCACCGCTCTCCTCTGCAAGCTGCTGGACCGTTTTCCCTTGCGCCGCAGGGTTTCCCTCGCCTCCTACCTTGGTGATGAGCACACGGTCCCAGGAGCCCAGGGCTGCCACCCGCTCTTCCAGGTGCCTGTGCATCTCCTCCCACTGGGCATCGTTGTGCAATCGGGCCACGAAATCCTCGTCGCTCCCTTCCCGCGCCCACATGGGAAACATCAGCTTCAAGGTGGTACCGTAGGCGGTGTAAGGGTACCGGTCACAATGAACCCGCAAGCCCTGCCGGCTCATCTGCTCCAAGCGCTCCAAAAGACGGGGTGTTTTGTGCCAGTTTCGCTGCTGGCAGGCCTTGAGGTGCGACACTTGGAGGGGCACGTCCGCCTGCTGCGCAATTTGGATGGCCTCCTCGAGGGCTTCCTCCACCCGCACATCCTCGTTGCGCATGTGCGTAGCGTAGAGCCCACCGTACTTCCTCACCACTTTACACAGCTCCACAATCTCGGCGGTGCTGGCGAAACAGCCCGGGGTGTACTCCAGCCCTGTGCTCAAGCCAAGGGCTCCCTGCTCCATTGCCCTTGCCACTTCCCTCTTCATCGCCTCCAGCTCGCCGGTCGTGGGGGGACGGTTGTCCACCCCCATCACCGCTTCGCGGATGCTGCTGTGGCCTACAAGCGTCGCGTAGTTCAGCGCGATCTTTTTCTGCTCCAGCCTGCGCAGAAAACCCTCGGCGTCCTCCCATTCAGCCTCAACCTCGAACTCCTGACGCAGCTCCTCCCTGTTGCGCTCGGCCCCCTTCCCGTACAACGGGAACGGACTGGCGCCGCAATTGCCAGCTATCTCGGTAGTGACCCCTTGGCGGATCTTGCTCTCCGCCTTGGGATTGACCAGCAGCCCCACGTCGGTGTGGCTGTGGACGTCGATGAAGCCGGGAGTCACCGCGAGGCCACGCGCCTCAAGCACCATGCCGGCCGAGGCATGGGAGAGGTCACCAACCGCAGCAATCCGTTCGCCACGGATCCCGACGTCGCCCACAACAGGCGGCCCGCCACGCCCGTCATAGACCCGACCGCCTCTGATGATTAGGTCGTACTGCTTGCGAGTGCAGCTGGGCAGCCACGTTCCTGCGGCGCCCGTGGCCCCGACGAGCCCCACCGTCCATGCAGCCGCACGGAGGAATTCGCGCCGAGAAAAGTCCTCCATCACGCTCTCTCCATTCGCTATCCCAGGACCTTTAATACCACCATGGTCAAATCGTCGCTCTGAGGCGCATCTCCGCAGAAAGCGGTGACGTGTTCATGGATGCAAGCCATGATCCCCGCCGCTGGCAAGGCCCGACATTCACGAAGAACCGAGACAAGGCGCTCCTCGCCATATTCCTCCTCTGCCCCGTTAAGTGCCTCACTGACGCCGTCAGTGTACATAAGCAAGACATCGCCGGGGTACAGCGATACTGTGCCCGCCTCATAGGACACATCGCGCATCATCCCAAGAATCAGGCCGCCCTCCTCGAGCGTCTGCAACTGCCCGTTAGCGCGAAGCAGCAATGGCGGATTGTGCCCCGCGTTGCAGTAGGTCAGGCGCTTCTCCTCCAGGTCCAATTCGCCGTAGAAAAAGGTGATGAACTTACTCAAGTCAGTGCTGGCGTGAACCAGGTGGTTCATCTTTCCGACCATTTCGGCCACATTACCATGCGCAACGGCCAGGGCCCTAAGAGTCGCCTGCAAATTGGCCATCAGGAGCGCTGCTGGGGCGCCCTTGCCCGACACGTCGGCGATGGCAAGCCCGCAATGGCGTTGGTCAAACAGAATCCAGTCGTAGTAATCGCCCCCTACCTCGCGCGAAGAGACGTTCATGCCCGCCAGGTCAAAGCCGGGGAGAACCGGTGTATGGGCCGGTAGGAGCCGCTGTTGAATCTGCTTGGCGATTGCCAGCTCCTCTTCCATGCGCTGCTTTTCCAGAGCCTCCTGGAAGAGCCGTGCGTTCTCCAGACAGATCATCGCATAGTTGCCCAAGGTACTGACGAACTCGATGTCATGAGTTGAGAAGGGCACGTCGTTGAGCTTCTTCCCCACGACGAGCAGGCCCTTCGTCTCATCGTTCACGCGCATCGGCGCAACCAGCGCTAACCCAAGCTTTTCCAAAGCATCGCGAACCTCAGGTTCCTGACACTCCTCCACAAGGAATGGCTTTTCGGCCGCGCACAGTCGGCGCAATACGGGGCTCCCTTCCTGGCAGTGGATGGACAGCTCTGACGCCCCCCCGCCGCGGTCTGCTACCATCTCCATGCGATCCCTCTGGCGCACGAACACCGCGCAGCGGTTCACCATGAGTTCACCCATCACCGCATAACTGAGCAGCGCCACGATCTTGTCTCTGTCCAGGGTGGCGGTGAGCTCTTTGCCAATGTCAAAAAGTGTGTTCAGCTCCTGAATCTTCTTGTCCAGCGCGCGGTTCACTTGCCGCAGCTCTTCCACAATGAGGCCGTTTTCGACTGCCGTGGCCGCAATATTGGACAGCGACCCCAGGAACTCTAACTCTGCAGCCGTGTAGGGCGCGTTGGTGATTTTCGGGCCGAAGCAGACCATGCCCGCGGTGCGGGTACTACTGACCAGCGGCACCAGCAATTGAATCCCGTGCTGCCGAAAAAAGTCATAGGCCGGGAGTTGCGAGGCGTAACCTTCGTCGAGGAGTGTGGGACCGGCCGCCGGGATCTCCATTTCCACCATTTTGCCCATCAGCTCGCGTGGCATCCCCTTGACGGTCTGCACTGTGCATCGTCCATGGCCGTCAGCGATCAGGGCCATCCCCTTGCTGATCATCAGCCTTCCCATGGGCGTCAGGAGCAGGTTATCCAGGATGGTCTTGAGATTCAGGGAGGAGTTGAGCACCTGGCTCATCTCAAACAGTGCCTGCAGCTCCACCAGGCGGGCGTCTAGCTGCCGCGCGATGCTCTCGTCCGTGTCGGCAGGAGTTTTGCGCTTAGCGTCCACTTTTTCTTGCCTTCTTGAGAGCACCGCCGTGCGCTCCGGGGGAATTGCGCTTTATGAAATACTTCACCATGCGCACCTGATTGCGCACTCCCGGCTTGATGTCAAAGCTCACCTCGTCCATCAGGGTACGCATGAGGTAGATTCCCAATCCTCCCACGCGCAGCTCAGCCAGGTACTCTTTCATGTCTGGCATCTTGATGGAAGAAGGGTCAAAGCCCTTGCCGTGATCTGTCACCACAACCGTGAGTTTGTCATAATCGATTTTGACAACGATGTCCATGGGCTTGTGCGCGTCGCGCTCGTAGGCGTGCTTGATCACGTTGGAGCATGCCTCGTCCACTGCCATCTCGATCTTGGTGGCGTCCTCATCATCGAAGCCGACGCGCCTGGCGATGTGCCCGACGAAATTGCGGATGATCTCCAGGTTCTCGGTCTGGCTCAGGAGGCGAAGGCGATATCGTTTCACTGCTCGTTGCACGGTGTTCACCATTGGTTTGTTGGACCTGCGGTCGTCTGCGCCTGGACGCTACGACTGCTCACTGAACTTGCGCTGAGCCTCCGTCTCATCCTTGAATATGTCATACAGGGTGGGAAAGCCGAGCAGGTCGAATACGCGAAAGATCTTGTCGCTCATGTTGGTCAACTTGATGTCCCCCTGGTGGGCGCGAATCATCTCGATGAAGCCCATGAACACCCCCAAGCCTGCGCTGCTGATGTAGGCCAGGTCGGTGAAATTGACGATGATCTTGTAGCGCCCCTGGTCTACCAATTGCTGGAGTGCTTCTTCCAATCTGGGGGCAGTGTGAGCATCCAGGTATCCTTGCAGATAGAGGGTGGAAATGGGACCATCATCTTTACGTCGCACCTGAAAACCTTCCATGCGAAATACCTCCCTGCGTGAAACGACCGTGCCAGCTCACCCCTGGGTGGTAAACACCTGCACTGAGCTCCCCCATCGGGCTGTCCGGGATTACCGGGGGTGGAACCTTTGTTCGCGCACTTTGACCACCACGATGGTCATGTCGTCGTGGCGGGGCATACCGCCCATGAAGGAGCGCACGCGTCGCTCGATAACCTGCACCGCCTCGTGTGCCGAGGCCCGCGCCTGTTCAGCCACAAGCGCCCACAGTCGCTCCTCGCCGAACTCCTCATTGCGCCTATCCATCGCCTCAGTGTAGCCGTCGGTGTAAAAGACAAAACAGTCACCGGGGTGAAGGACAAGTTCCACCTCCTCGATCACCTGGGCGAAGAGGGGGCCACTGGTCAAACCCAAAGCTATGCCTGGTGGACACAGCACCTCCGCTTGGTTTCGTCTGGGGCTCCCTACCACTACAGGATTATGCCCGGCGCGGGCAAGGCGCAGCAGACCGCGCCCAGTATCAAAAACCGCATAGACCATGCTGACAAAATGGCCCCGCTCGGCATTCTCGCAAAAGAGCTCATTGACGCGGATGAGCACTTCCCTCGGCCTCCTCGCCGCCCGGGCTTGAGAACGGAAAAAACCCTTGGTGAGGGTCATGTAGAAAGCAGCCGAGATCCCTTTTCCAGAGACATCGCCCACCGCCACGCCCAACTGTTCCGGACCCAACACGACAAAGTCGTAGTAGTCGCCTCCCACCTCATTGGCCGGGACGCACGATGAGGCGATCTCCAAACCTGGCACCTGCGGCAGCGCGCGCGGCAAGAAGCTGAGCTGCACGCGCCGAGCCACATCCAACTCGCGCTGCAGACGCAAACGTTCGTTGAGGCGCCGCACATAAGCAGGGGCCAGGAGCGACGGTTCCCCCTCCGCGGCCTTGCGGCGGCTCGCCACCAGTCCTATCACGGCCATGAGCGGCAGCAGAAGCAACAGCGCAATTCCATTCTCGCGCACGGCCATGTTACCGGCCGTGGCAAGAGATAACCCTTTGAGCGCCACGCCGCAGCTCAGGAAACCAATGGCAGCGGTGAGGAAATCAGAGCAGAAAAAGGCGGCAAGAATGACACCTGCCACAGCCACCTTCACCACCAGTGCCAGCCACAGCGGCCACACAGCAAACGGGCCATCGCCCAGCGCTCCTACCGCCCACAGCACTGTTCCTAGCAGGCCGATGCGCCACCGGTCTGAACTGTATCTGGCCAAGAACGAAGGAAGAAACAGCACCAAAGCGAATGCCACAAACAGCACGTTGGATAGCAGGACTGCGAAGGAGTACAGGGCGGGCAGGCGCGCCGTGATCTCGTTGTTTGTCAAGGGAAGCTCATGGAAGTAAAAGCGTGTGACCAGGCTGGCGAGCTTGAAAAGCGCAGTGGCCAACCCGGCTGCGGTTAGGCCGACCGCCACACCCCGGGCCATCGCCAGCCCAAACCGGCGGTGGGCAATGCGCCCGGCGCGCAGTGCATCAAGGGACAAGAGTTTATCCGGCCACACCTCCCGGGCGGTGGAATCCGCGGTGGAAACCAGCACCAATAGTAGCAACATATCCAGGGGGACCAAGAGCACCAACGCCACCCCCACCTCAACCAGCCACTGCTCGTGCTGAGCCAGGACGAAGCGGAGGGACAGGGCGGATGCGCCCAGTAAGGCGAAAGGCAGACCCGCCCGGAATGTTATCTCGTCGGCACGCAGCTTCTTGATCAATACGAAGAGAACGAGGACCGTCATGCCCAGGTAGAGCAAGAGCGCCGGCACCCATGTTGCGCGTGCCAAGGTGGGGGTCTCCGCATAAGCAGGTGGGACCTTGTACTCCCACCCGTAGCCGGCCAGCTTTTCGCCCGCGAGTTCGACAAAGAACTCCACCTGCTCCCCGGCCGGCCTTTCGCGCTCACGCCAGCGAAACGTGTAATCCAAGCGGCGCTCGGCATGGCGGGTGCTGACTTCCTGGTCCCCGAAGCTCCCCCACTGGGCGCCAAGTTTCGCGCTAGCCACGGAGACTGCAAGGCGCTCTGCCTCCCCCTGTTCCATGCTTCCCCCCGGGGTTGCTGGGGCATAACTGGCGCGGCAAGCAAGCACACGGCCATCGTCGGTCACGCGCACCTGCACGGCGCGGACCGGCCAGTCCCTGGCCTCCGCTAAGGACGAAGGTCTCTGACCGAGACCGAACACCATCTGTTCAATACGACCCGGTGGTGACCACTCCACTTGCCAGTAATGAACGGGAATCCAGCCCCTTGCGAAACGGTTGGCACGCGCAGTGCCGAATCGCTCCGCAAGGTAACGGATCTGGATGGGGTCCGTGCGATAAGTGAGACGATGGCGATAGCGGGTAATGTCCACTTCCAGCTCCGCTACCGCTTGGCGAGCCACCTGCTCCACCTCGCCCGGCGAAAGTCGGGCCACCCAACCGCCCCACGGGAAAATCTCGGCTGCCCACACCAACAAGACGGCCACCGCGCCGGCAGCGGCAATTGCCAGGCCGATGTCAAACAGAAGCTGCTTACTTCGCTGGCGTCTGTCCATGGAATGCTCTTGGCAAGCTGCTCCCTAGTGGAGCGGGAAGTGATTCTCTATTACGACGTCCCACGGTCGGACCACGCGAACTGGAAGCTCCGTGGTCAAGCCATCAGCACTAATCTCCACCAGCCTGTCTGCCCCGGTGTCCGCCACGATGCAGGAGGCATCATAGATATTCACAGCCACCCCATACGGCTGCACAAAGGGACCATAACTGGCCACCCTGGTTCCATCCGGGCGCAAGCGTACCACCTGTGCCTGACCATGGGGTGACCCCAAGTCCACGACCCAGCATTCGCCCGTGGAGTCATTCGCCGCGAGTGTGTATGCACGCAGGAATGGTCCTTCGGCATGGGCTACGGCTCCGGAGCGCAACGAGATAACCAGCACCTGCGTTGCGTCAGCAACCCATAGGTTCCCATGGTAGCAATCGCAGGCTAACCCAGTGGGCGCCACAAGCTCCACGGCCGCCTCACTCACCCGCCCGTTGGCACTCACTCGCATAACCTTGCGCGCACCCAAATCCGCCACAAAGCATGCCCCGGTGTTAATGTCCACGGCCAGACGCGAGGGGCGCACAAACCCTTCGCTGCTCAGCACCAGGTTCCCGTCTGTGGCAAACTTGTGTACAACCGCACTGTCTGTCTTGCTCTGCTCCAGGACCCACAAGAAGCGCCGGCGATGGTCAAGGGCTATGTCATTGGGTTGCCGCAACCAGCCCAACCTCACCCGCTCGCTGCCCGAGGTGCTGATTTCCGTGACCGTGCCATAAATGGCATCCACTACCCACACACTTCCGGTCACCGGGTCCGGCTCCACAATCCAGGGATAAGCCATGCCACTGTAGCGGAGAAGCTCGTGGCGTCGGTCGTGGGTCAATCGCACCACAGTGCCCTCATAGGCGCTCGCCACCCAGCAATAGGTAGGCCCCGGGACAATAGAGACTGCCTCAGAACACGGTGTCTCATAGTCAGCAGTCACCACAGAGGTGCAGTATTCATGCCGAACTCCATAGGGACGGTCCACATCGCGATAAGTGGCGGAAGGCGCAAGTGCCACTGGCGCGACCATGCTTTCTGGCGCTACCCTCCTGAAGACACGGTAACCAACCAGACCTTCTACGTCCACCTCATCCCAGCGTAGAGTCACCTCGTGACCCTCCGATACCACGGCAACCCCTGTCGGCCTCCCCTTGGTCGAAGGGTTGAGTGGGTCCAGTGGATTTAGTCGCTTGCGGTCCTCACAGGCACCCAGCAGAAGCGCTGCCAGCAGAATCACCCATGGCACGACCCGTTTTGGCATAGGAGCTACTGCAACATCACCTTCATACGCAGGACCTTAGTCCTTGTTTCCACTCGGGACAAAGACAAAGCCGCTTCGTCTGACTTGAAAGGTAAAGAATTATCGGCAGGAAGTCAAGGAAAATTCGAGGGCTTTACTGGGGCGCAACCGGAAGCAGTGTGGAACTGTTGATCTGGCGAACGTAGACCTTCGAGGCCAGCTGGTCCTTGCTTGTCAGGGTGAACACACCACCTTCAATCTGGGAACACGCTAGGAGGAAAACAGCCGCCAGGAAGGACGAACGTTCCGGCGGGCAAGTGAGCGGTTCCAGGGATTCTTTGCCGGTGAGGACACCTCAGCTCGGCTTCTGAAATGGGCAAGTGGGATCCGTCCCCGACCCACCTCTATGCCGGCTAAGATCGGGATCAACGCACCAGCAGAACTTTGCCCCGAGCCTGGACCATGCGCTTCTGTTCTCCATGAGAACCGGAGACCTGGTAGTAGTACACGCCCGACGGAACCGGCTCGCCGCGCTCGTCCTTCCCATCCCACCGGAAGACTATCTCCGAGGCGGAGCTGACTTCCAAACAGAGGGAGCGCACCAGCCGACCTTGCAGGTCAAACAGCGCCAGCGTCAGTGACCGCGAGCCGGCGGGGGGCACTTTGAAGACGACGCTCTCGTTGAAAGGGTTCGGATAGGCTCGCACCGCAAGGTGTGCGCTTGCTGTGGCACTGGGAGGTGCCTCCACGTTGCTTGTCAGTGTACGGAGGTCCAGGACACTGTGTAGCATTGTACCCGGCAAGGGGTGCCACAGGTCGGGAGGTCTGGTCACCTCCACCCATACCAGGTGCAGACAGCTGTCAGGCCCCGTGCAAAAACCGTAGACGCCTGGGCCTCTGGTGCTGTCGCCGCTCAGGATACGGAGGGGTGGGCGCCAGGTCCCATCTTGCCACCACGCGTAAGAGTACGTGGTGCCGCGATTTTTCGATCCTGCCCACACCGCGTGCAGGCGCCCCGCATAGTCGGGCACCACTGAAAAGTTGCCATCGCAGAGCCACTCTGGGCCGGGCGCCACTTCTACCGCCGTGCTCCATACCAGCCCATCGCCGGACCAGCTATGGAGAAGCGTGCCCCGCCATGAATCCTCTGACGCGCGGAACCAGACCAGGTGGCGGAGCCCGTCTACTCCTACCAGCACCTGCGAGGGCGAGGCCGAGGTCGACGAATCCGACCATACCAGAAGGGGCTCTGACCAACGGCCCGTGTCCGGGTCACGCTCGGCGTAACGGAGGAGGTTACGGGGTTTCAGTAGGCCTCCTTCCTCGCGGGTTGCTCCCACGAAGCTGGCATGCAACCGTCCCTCTTTTCCCACCCAAAGGTCTGGCCGCCGAGCAAAGCCCAGATTGGGCTTGATGAGGGCGAAGCGAGGGAACGGCACTGTGGATAGGGACCGGCCGAGCCTGTCAACCATAAGGAGCCGCCAGGTCGCAAGGGGAAGATCCTCCCAACACGCGTACAGGGTCTGTCCTGGCGCTGCCACCACGTCAAAACCGCCGACATCATAGAACCCCTCTTTCATCAGCATCTCGCTCCGCACTATGCCTGAATCGCCGAGCCAGCCCCCCAGCAGAGGCCATCCTCGCCAGCCCTTCTTGCTGGTGACGTAGAAGCCGGTGGACTCGCTCCAAAGTAGCACGGCTTTGCCTTCCTCATTGACAACTATTCTTACCGGGGCGATCTGTCCGTCCCGCAGTTCTCTTAGGATTAAGGGCGGGGACCACCTCCCCTCTGAGCAGTAGGAATAGCACAGACGTGATCCGAAGATGGGAGGCCTGGCAACTTCGCGCCAAACCAAGTGGAGCTGCCCAGCCGGCCCCTCGCAGATTTCAAGAGCTGAGACCCCTACCCTCTGCCAAAGCGCCTGGGGCTGAGACCACTGTTGGGCCCCTGCCCTGTCCATACACCATGGCCACAAGAGGAGGATTCCTATCCCCGAGGCCCCCGTTTTTACCAGACGAGCTCTCATTTTGCACCCCTCCAACTACGGCTCCAGAGACCCCTTGCCCGGGCGCCGGCCCTCGATCGTCCAATAGGCATGAGCAGTCGCGCGCTCGGTAGTCTCAAACTGTCGATTATCCCAGGTGACATACCTATGATATGACTCGATTGTAGCTCTCCATGGTTCGTAGCTAACTGCAGAATCCTCTATGTCGACCTCCTTTCCTGGCGCCTTCCAGGACTCACCAAGCCAAATGTTCACCGAGTCGCTCTCCCCATCGTAAGTGGCCCACACCACGCCGACGACCTTAATATATTGTTCGTACCACGGTGCCGATGTCATGGCCATCCACCAGATAGTGGGGGGCTTGTTTTCCTGGGTCTCATCGCGTGCGCAGGCGACTGCCCAGACATCGTGATCACCGAAGGTATGCGAGTTGCAGGGTGCGGGTGCCAGCGCCTTCTCGGTCAGCAGGAGAATCGCAAGCAAGGTTACCCCCCACGTCGGGATGAACTTGTGGCGGCTCATAGCTGCCTCCCCTTGCTTGTCAAAAGTGATAATGGCCTCAGGACAGTAGTCCTGAAGATTCTGCCTTCTACCTAGCTTTTTCTTTGTTGTAATATAACAAAAAAAACGGCTGTCAAGAGGAAAATTTGGGGCCGTGAGCTGAACCACGCCGTCGGCGGTTGTGCTTGGACGCGAGCATCGCCACGAGGATGCGCACCAGTTCTCGCCTGGAAACACCAGGCTAAATGGCTTGATTTTTTCGGCAAATTTGCATAAACTATCGCCGGCCCTTATCTCGCTCGGTCTAGGTCGTCGTCTATCCAAGGCGGAAACCGCCTAGAGCGGATTACGCACAACGGAGGTGCCCGATGAGAAGACCTTCTGCGCTCCTAATAGCGCTCATCCTTGTCTCGCTCCAGCCCCTGGGGCAGGCTGCCGATGGCCAGAAAAAGATGTTCACATACCGTCAGGCATACGAGGGAGCCGAACCCCGTCTGACTGGGATGCTGCCTCGGATTGAAGGATGGCTCGACGATGAGCACTACTTGGAACGTCTCACCCAGGGCGAAGGGCAGGAGGCCGCACCTCGCCTCATGAAAGTCAATGCTGCTACTGGTGAATCCACCGTCTTTCTGGACTACGCTGCACTAAAGAGCATGCTCCCCAAAGGGTTCTTCCTCCAAGGAGCCATTGATCATACCAGCGATTACTCCGCCTTCTTGTTGCAGCGACAGGATGATCTCTACTATTTTTCTGCCACTACGGGTACCTTTAAGCGCCTGACTGCCAGCCCCGCTGCCGAGAAGAACGCCCGATTCTCGCCGGATGGTTCGCGAGTTGCCTTCACGCGCGACAACAACCTTTACGTGGTTGACATCCAATCCGGGCTGGAGCACCAGCTTACCACCGACGGCTCCGAGACCGTGTACAACGGCTGGGCCTCGTGGGTATATTACGAGGAGATCCTGGGCCGGGCCTCCCGCTACGCCGCCTTCTGGTGGGCGCCAAACAGCCAGATGGTGGCCTTTCTGCGCTTCGACGATAACCCGGTTCCCACCTTCCCTCTGTTTCGCGCCGATGGAGTACACGGCGAGCTGGAGATCACCCGCTATCCGAAAGCAGGAGACCCCAATCCTTACGTAAGGTTAGGCATCGCCCACGTGGACCAGGGTAAAGTGGTCTGGGTTGACCTTGAGGAAAAGGCGGACCACTATGTAGCTTGGCCGTTCTGGACTCCGGACTCGAAGCAGCTATTCTTCCAGTGGATGAACCGGGGACAAGACCACCTCAAATTGCTCTCGGCCGACCCTGCGACTGGAAAGACCACACTGGTTTACGAGGAGAAACAGCCCTCATGGGTCGAGTTCTTTGAGGATCTTTACATCTTCAAGGACGGCAGTGGATTCCTCCTCCGCTCGTGCGTGGACGGCTGGTACCACCTCTACCATTACGACATGGCAGGGAAGCTGAAAAAGCGCCTGACTGCTGGTGAGTTCACGGTGTCCTCCATCAATGTGGTCGATGAAACTAACAGGATGGTCTACTTCCAAGGCGCGCCGAAGGGGGTCGTAGAGAGCCACCTGTACCGCGTAGACCTGGATGGCAAAGGGCTCCAACGCCTCACCCCCTCTCCTGGCACGCATCGCTGTACGGTCTCGCCCCAGGGCAGCTACTTTATCGACACCTACAGTAGCATTGCGCACCCGTCCAAGATGGAGTTGCGCCGCACCGATGGCACGCTGGTGCGCACACTGGGAGACAGCCGCCTGCCGATCATGGATGAGTATGCGTGGGGGAAGGTGGAGCTCTTCACCATCCCCTCAGGCGACGGGTATGATCTGCCGGCGATATGGGTCTTGCCCCCCGACTTTGACCCCGCCCGGCGCTACCCAGTGCTCTTTGAGGTCTATGGAGGTCCTGCTTCGCCATCGGTATCCAATTCTTTCCGGCGACTGAATTGGCACTATTTGGCGCAACACGGTATCATCGTCATTTCCGTGGATCACCGTGGTTCAGGCCACTTTGGCAAAAAGGGCGTGGCCGCCATGCACCGCAATCTAGGGAAGTGGGAGATGCATGACCTGATCGCGGCGGTCAAGTGGTTGCGGCAGAAGCCATTCGTCGACTCCACCCGCATCGGTATCGAGGGCGGCAGCTACGGAGGCTACACCACCTGCATGGCCCTCACCTACGGTGCCGACTATTTCACGCACGGCATAGCGGAGTACTCGGTCACCGACTGGCGGCTGTACGACACTGTGTACACCGAGCGCTACATGGACACGCCGGCCGAAAATCCCGAGGGCTACGCGTTCGGCTCGGTGCTAACCCACGCCGACAAGTACAAAGGACATCTGCTAATCACGCACGGCACCATGGACGACAACGTGCACATGCAAAACACCATTCAGTTCATCGACCGCCTACAAGAGCTCAATAAACAGTTCTCTCTGATGCTCTACCCCAACGCCCGCCACGGCATTGGAGGGGCGAAGGGGGCACACGCTCGCCGGCAGAACCTGCAATTCTGGTTTCGGCACTTTCTGGGCCAGGAACTGGACGTGACAGAGGCAACCGAGTAGTTCGTACGCACTAGGAGACAAGGACTCGCTATGACAGTCATGAGAAGCGGCAGGGTTACTATACCCCTCTTTCTTCTGTGCCTTGCTGGCCTTGGGCTGGCATCCGCCAAGTGGTGTGTGCTGAGCAGTGGCGACCTATCACTTGGCGCCCACCATACGCGCCACGCCGAGGTGTTCGGCAAATACGTGAAGGACTTTAACAACGGCATCAATCTGGCCATTTTGCGTGGCATTGACATCGTCCAGGCTCACGCCATGGACGGTGGTGGTTACTTTACGGGCAAGGATTCGGTGCCCACCGAGTCCCCAGTCTACTACAACCTGCACCTCTTCGGCAGGCCGCTGATCGAAGTGCCAAGGCACTCCAGCTACTGCAGTGGTGCCACTTACACCGCGTTCATCGAGGCATTGAATCTGCTCTTAGGCGAGCGAGCAGGGGAACTTTCGGAGGAGCGCTACGAAGCGCTACGGATGCAGGAACTCGATGGCGGCCGCCGGGAGGACCATGTCAAGTTCTGGGGGCACTGGAACGCCGACGGCTTTGGCTCCCATTACGCCCTGGTGCAGTACGGCAAGATGGGAGAAGAGGTGGCCCCATGCGACCTGCGCCCTGGCGACTTTGTCAACATTTCCTGGAGGTCCGGCCTCGGCCACTCGGTCATCTTCCTCGGCTGGGCGAAGGTCAAGGGAGATAAGAAAATGCTGTACTGGTCCAGCCAGCGCGCCACCAACGGCTATGGCGACCAGCTTGTGTCACTAAAACGGATCAAGAACATTAAGGGGGTGCGATTGACCAAGCCAGAGGGGGTGTTCACCTTCGACCCGGCAACCCCGGTGGACACCACCGTTGCTGGCCAGCGCATTCCATGGTGAAGAATCCATTCCCGCCCGCATGCATTCAGGCGACAGACCCGCTACCTCCATGGACGTAGTGCAGGTTCAGGAACTCACGCGTAGGTTCAAGGCCATCACGGCCGTGGACGGGGTGACCTTCTCCGTGCAGCGGGGCGAGCTCTTCGGCCTGTTGGGGCCAAACGGCGCCGGCAAGACGACGCTAATCCGCATGCTGACCACCCTGCTGCAGCCGACGTCCGGGCGCGCCTGGGTAGCGGGACACGAGGTGACCAAGGCGCGCGATCGCGTGCGGGCGTGCATCGGCATCGTGTTCCAAGAGCCGGCTCTTGACCGCCAGCTCACCGGGCGGGAAAACCTGGACTTCCACGCGCGGATGTACGGCCTCAAGGCCTCCGAGCGGCGCGCCCGTATCGGCGAGGTCCTGGAGTTGGTGGAGTTGTCCGACCGGGCCGATGACCTGGTGGAGCACTATTCCGGCGGTATGCAGCGACGACTGGAGATCGCCCGCGGCCTCATCAACCATCCGCAGGTGCTCTTTTTGGATGAACCAACCCTAGGCCTGGACGCCCAGACGCGCCGCAAAATCTGGGAACACATCCGCACCATGAACCGCAATCACCGCACCACCATCATGCTGACCACCCACTACATGGAGGAAGCCGACGCTCTGTGCGACAGAGTTGCCATCATCGACCGCGGGCGGATCGTGGCACTCGACAGACCCAAGAAGCTCAAAGACCTGATAGGCGCTGACGTCGTCACCCTTGAGGTAGAGTGTGGCGATTGTCGCCCGCTGAAGGACCTGCCCTGGGTCCACTCGTACGTGACTCACGACGATCACCTGACCCTAACGGTGGACAATGGCGAGCGACGAATCCCCTTGCTGATGGAGGTGGCACATCGCCACGGCATCCAGGTGCGCAGTGTGGCGTTGCGCAAACCTAGCCTGGAGGACGTGTTCTTGCACTTTACCGGCACCACCATCAGTGAACGGCATGCCCAGGAGCGCATGCGCCCATGGCGGCGACGCCCCTAAGGCACACCGGCGGGGCCGTCTCATGGAAACACTGTATGGCGCTGATTAATACGCAAGCTGTCTATGTGCTGTGGCTGCGCGAGATGAAGCGCACCTGGCGCGCAAAGAGCCGCATCCTCGGCTCGCTGATGATGCCACTGTTCTTTATGCTCTTCCTTGGATCTGGCTTCCGCCAGGCCAAACTGCCGGGCATTCCTCCTGGCGTGAGTTACATTAACTTTCTCATACCTGGCGTGGTGGGCATGACACTCCTCTTCAGCAGCACTTTTGGCGGGCTCCAGGTGCTATGGGATAAGGAGTTCGGCTTTCTCAAAGAGATCATGGTCACCCCTGTATCCCGTCTGTCCATTGTCCTGGGGCGACTGGCGGGCGCCTCAACCCTGGCGTTGGGCCAGAGTCTGGCCCTAATGCTCAGCGCACTTCCTCTCGGCTTCCGAATCACCTCTGCAGCAGGAATGGCACTTGCCCTGTTGTTCATGCTCCTCATCGCCTTCACGTTTATCGGCATGGGCCTGGCGTTCGCCTCGCGGATGACCGACGTGCATGGCTTTCAGATCATCTTCAACTTTGTGGTCTTTCCCATCTTCTTTCTTTCCGGCGCCCTTTTCCCTGTGCAAAACCTGCCGCGCCTGCTACGTCCGCTCTCCTACCTCGATCCGCTCACCTATGGCGTGGATGGCCTGCGCGGGGCTCTCGTGGGAGCCTCTTCCCTGCCGCTTGCCCTGGACCTCCTCGTGCTGGGCGCTGCATGTGTCGGCGTCCTGGTGCTGAGCTCGCTTCTGTTTGAGACCAGTGACGTGGGCCACTGAGGCGGAACAGTGAGGGCCCTATGGGATCCGTGCTCTTCTACATCGTGGACGTGTTTGCCGAAGAACGCTACAGCGGCAATCAACTTGCGGTGTTCCGCCATGCACACCGCCTCCAGCCGGCAATCATGCAGCGCCTGGCCAAGGAAATGAACTTCTCCGAGACGACCTTCATCATGGCAGAAGAAGGGGAGGCGTTCCCTGTCCGCATTTTTACGCCGGCAACCGAGGTGCCGTTTGCCGGACACCCCACGCTGGGCACAGCCTTCGTCATCCAGCAGGAAGTGATCCGAAGGCAAGTGCCCCGTCTCTTCCTCGACCTGGCCGTGGGGCGGATTCAAGTCCGTTTCGAGTACGGGCCTCAGGGTGTGGAGCAGGTGTGGATGCGCCAGACAGAGCCGACCTTCGGCCCCGTGCTTGAGCGGGGGTGTGTCGCCGGGGCCCTAGGTTTAGCGCCTGAGGAACTTGGGCCTGTTCAGCCGCAGGTGGTGTCTACGGGACTACCGTTTATCATCGTGCCCGTTGTGTCACGGGAGGCCTTGGCCAAGGCGGGGCCGACCTTCTCACAGGAGTGTTCCGAGGGCCTGCCTGTCAAGGCGTTCCTGCTCTTTTGCCAGGAGCCGCGTTCCTGCGCTAACCACCTGAGTGTTCGCGTCTTTGCCCACGAGTACGGCGTGCCCGAGGACCCCGCTACGGGGAGTGCCAACGGCTGTCTCGGCGCCTATCTCGTCCACCACCGTTACTTCGGGCAGAACAAGGTCGACCTGAGAGTGGAACAGGGGTACGAAATAGGGCGCCCCTCTCTGCTCCTGGTGCGGGCATCCCAGCTGGCAGACACGATCCAGGTCGAAGTGGGCGGGAGAGTGCTCATGGTGGCCAAGGGCGAACTCGTGTAGCAGGAAATTCGCTGGAGTAGACACGGAGTGGTTGGGGAGAACTAAACTGGTTAGGCACGATGGCCGCAGGTGGTGCACTACACAGGTTTGTCGCCTTTTTCGCCACAGGACAGGACAAACCCTTGTTAGCGGATAGAGACGCCATCAACAGACGATATAGGCGCGCGCGAGTGTCGGTCATGGCGGGCATCACCTTTGGCTATGCCCTCTCCTACCTCTGCCGCCTGGGAATTTCGGTCGCAAAAAAACCACTCATAGACGGGGGGATCCTGAGCGCCGAACAGCTGGGCCTTATTGGGGCGGCCTTTTTCTACACGTATGCTGTCAGCCGGTTCACCAATGGGTTCTTAGCCGACCACGCCAACATCAAACGCTTTTTCCCCTTGGGGATTTTTCTTTCCGCAGTAGCGAATCTCACCGTGGGCACAACTACGGCTTTCTGGCTCTTTGCTCTGCTGTGGGGTTTGAATGGATGGTTTCAAGGCTTTGGCTCAGTCTCATCGGTCGTGGCGCTGAACCACTGGTTCGGCGACAGCGAGCGGGGAAGGTTTTACGGCCTGTGGAGCACCGCCCACGCCATGGGTGAGGGGCTCACATTTGTCCTCACTGCCGCAATGGTTGCGGCATTGGGTTGGCGTTTCGGCTTCATCGGGCCTGGGTTGATGTGCTTAGGGGTGGCGGCCGCCCTTTACGCCGCCCTCGAGGATCGGCCGCAGACCCTGGGCCTGCCGCCAGTGACGCAGTGGCGGGGGGAGAAGCCGCCGCACGAGTCACGCCCCATGAGCCCGCGGGCGCGATTAAAGACGCAACTCCTTTTACTCAAGATGCCCAGCCTCTGGGTTCTGGGGCTGGCTTGCATGGCCATGTCGGCCACGCGCTATGCCATGAATAGCTGGGGGATCCTCTATCTACAGGAAGCCAAGCACTTTTCTCTGATCACAGCCGGAAGCCTTCTGGCGATCAACACCGTGGCTGGCATTGCGGGGTGTGTGGCCTTTGGCTTTGTGTCCGACACGTTGTTCAAGGCCCGGCGACCGCCGGCCAACCTCCTTTTTGGTCTGCTCGAGACAGCGGCGCTCACCGGCATCTTTCTCTGCCCGCCGGAGCAGCCGCTGTGGCTCTCCATTGCCTTTGCCATGTATGGCTTCGGTCTGAGCGGCATCCTCGCCTCGCTGGGCGGCCTGTTTGCCATCGACCTGGCTCCACGTGAGGCGGCAGGTGCGGCGATGGGATTCATGGGTATATTTAGCTACCTGGGCGCCGCACTGCAGGAGTCTGTGAGCGGGTTCTTAATCCATCGGGGTACCACAATAGTTGAAGGCGCGCGGCGCTACGACTTTCGTTATCCTATTCTCTTCTGGGTTGCCACCTCCATCGTATCACTGCTGCTGGCCACAACCCTGTGGCGAGCACGACGTCCTGCCCACTGGGCGGAGGCAACATGATAAGGCACCTGTTCGGTTTCTTTGCCACTCAGGCCGATAAACCACCGATTCCCGACAGGGCGGTTGTAGACAGACTCTACCGACGGTATCGCCTTCTGGTGATGATCGCCATCACCGTGGGCTACGGGCTAGCGTACACCTGTCGGCTGGGGCTCTCGGTGGTGAAAAAGCCGCTCATCGACAGCGGGGCTTTCTCTCCAGCCGAGCTGGGGACCATCGGTTCTGCTTTTTTCTATACGTATGCCTTTGGCAAGCTGGTCAACGGCTTCCTCGCAGATCATGCCAATCTGAAGCGCTTTGGGTCATTGGGAGTCCTGGGCTCGGCGCTGATCAACGGCGCCATCGCCTGGTGCAGGGGATTAGGTCCGTGGGTTATGCTGTGGGGCTTGAACGGCTGGTTCCAAGGCTTTGCCGCCCCGACCGGTGTGGTCTCGTTATCGCGCTGGTTCAGTAATCGCGAAAGAGGACGCTTCTACGGCATCTGGAGCACTGCGCACGCATTTGGCGAGGGGATCACCTGGGTAGGTTCCGCCGCGCTCGTGAGCTGGTTGGGCTGGCAGTGGGGTTTCTGGGGACCGGCTGCCATCTGTGTTGGCGTGGCCATAGGGCTGTACTTCACCCTGCAGGACCGGCCACAGACGCTCGGCCTGCCTCCCGTGGCCGTTTGGCGCCAGGACTTTGCCGAGCCTCAGCCCGGGCAACCGCTGGGCCGATGGCAAGCGCAGCTCCTGGTGCTCAAGACGCCGGCCATCTGGCTTGTTGGTCTGGCCAGCGCCGGCATGTACATCACGCGCTATGCTATCAATAGCTGGGGCTTCCTCTATCTGCAAGAGGCAAAGGGGTACTCGTTTCTTACCGCGGGCAGTTTGCTGGCTATCAACACTCTGGCTGGGGTAGCAGGATGTGTGGCGTTTGGCTTCATCTCCGACCACCTCTTCCACGCACGGCGACCCCCAGCCAACCTCCTGTTCGGCCTACTGGAACTGGCAGCACTCGGCCTTCTGTTTTTGGCGCCCCCGGGTAAACCCGCGCTGATTGTGGCCGCCCTCGCCGTGTACGGCTTCGGCCTCAACGGGTTGGTCACCTCTTTGGGAGGCCTGTTCGCAGTTGACATTGCGCCAAAACAGGCAGCAGGCGCCGCCTTGGGATTTGTGGGCGTGTTCAGCTACATAGCCGCCGCGGTGCAAGAAAGGGTCAGCGGACACCTCATCCAAAAAGCGATGGTGGTGAGTGAGGGAGTGAGGACGTACCATTTTACCCCGGCGATACTCTTCTGGCTGGCCTCGTCAACGTTGTCGCTGCTGTTAGCTGCGACGCTCTGGCGCGCGCGCACTCAGGATTGAAGGTCAATGCAGGCGCGGCAAAGAAACCAAGACCAAAACGCTGACCGGGGGACAACGGTCATTAGCGTCCCGACACCCGGACCAGGGGCGGCCACGTGCGTGTGTTCCTGGAATTGCGGAAGCGCCACAGTCAGCTGAGCAAAGAACTACTTGGAGGAAGTCATGCGCATCACAGTCTGCGCGACATTTCTCATCGCCGCGGCCTCGCTTGCAAGCGGCCAGCGCGCCTTCGAACGGGATACCATAACCACACCTCAAGGGCCGCTGCTGATCACCTTCATCGGTCACGCATCGGTGATGTTCACCTGGCACGACACGATCGTGCATGTGGATCCGGTCTCGCGCGAGGCGGACTACGCGCAACTACCAAAAGCCGACCTCGTCCTCATCACCCATGAGCACCGCGACCATCTAGACACGCTGGCTTTGCGCCAAGTGCGAAAAGGCTCGACGGTGGTGGGCATCCCCGAGGCGTGCCAGAAAGAAGTGCCAGACGGTGTGGTCCTCCGCAACGGCCAAGTCGACACCTTAGCCGGGATCCGCGTGGAGGCCGTGCCAGCTTACAATATTCACCACAAGCGCAGCACTGGAGAACCCTTCCATCCGCGGGGTCGTGGCAACGGCTATGTGCTCACTTTTGGCAACACGCGCGTCTACGTAGCAGGCGACACCGAGGACATCCCGGAGATGAAGGAGTTGAAAGACATCGAGGTAGCTTTCTTGCCCATGAACCTGCCCTATACCATGACTCCGGAAATGACTGCGCATGCAGCCTGTGTCATACGTCCGAAGGTCCTCTATCCGTACCATTATGGCAACACGGAGGTCGAGCGCCTCGTCGAGCTTTTGCGCGAAGAAAAGGACATCCAGGTGCGCATTCGACAAATGCGGTAGAAGCACGTTGGGAAGTTGGCTTTGACTCATACCGCCGCTTGCGCGGCAAGGAGGTGCCTATCATCAGCAAGGATTTCAGTCGTCCCACTCTGCTTCTTGATGAAGCACGGGCTCGGAGAAACATTGAGCGCATGGCGGCAAAGGCGCAGCGCAGCGGTGTGCGCTTCCGCCCGCACTTTAAGACTCACCAGTCGCGCCAAGTAGGCCGATGGTTCCGCGACTACGGAGTGGAGACCATCACCGTTTCCTCCGTGGATATGGCGTGGTACTTCGCCCGGGACGGCTGGCGCGACATCACCATCGCCTTTCCGGTCAACCTGCGTCAGCTGCGGGAAATCGACCGTCTGGCGCGCAAAGTCCACCTGGGGCTGCTGGTGGAGTCAACCAAGAGCGTATGGGTTCTGCGCGAACAGCTCAAGGGCACGGTCGACGTCTGGCTAAAGATCGACGTGGGCTACGGCCGTACCGGCATCGCGTGGGACGACGCCAGCCGCCTGACCACGTTGGCGGAAGAGGTCGAGCGCTCCAAGAACCTTCGCCTGCGCGGCTTGTTGACCCACGCCGGTCACTCGTACGGAGCCAGCGGACCCAAGGAGATCGTGGACATCTACCAGGAAAGCGTCGCGCGGCTCAATAGCGCGCGCCAACGGCTGCATGCAGTGGGCTTCACGGAACTCGAGCTCTCGGTGGGCGATACCCCCACCTGCAGCGCAGTGGACAACTTCGGTGCGGTGAATGAAATCCGCCCAGGCAATTTCGTGTTCTACGATGCCACGCAGCTCCACCTCGGGTCGTGCAGCGAGCATGATATCGCCATCGCCGTAGCCTGCCCTGTGGTGGCGCGGCATGAGGAAAGGAATGAACTGGTCCTCTACGGGGGGGCGGTTCACCTTTCCAAAGATGCGCTGAACGATGGCGGGCGCACGGTGTACGGTTTGGTGGCGTTGCCTGCGGACAACGGATGGGGCCCCTTGGTGCCAAACGCCTATGTGGCCCGCATCTCCCAGGAGCACGGGATCGTCAGGGCCGAGGCTCACTTCGCACGCAAAGTGCAACCGGGCGACGTCCTGATGGTTATCCCTGTGCACGCCTGCCTGACGGTCGCTCAGCTGCGCGAGTACCTCACCACTCGTGGCAAGAGGATAAAAACGTGTGGCATTTGACGCGCGGTTTTCCTATCTTTGAGCGAGGATGAGGTATCGATCGATGACCGCCCGCGGCGGTGATGAAGGGAGATTGGGGTAGCCCAGATGACCGAACGCATCGCCAAGTTGCGCGAACAAAGCTTAGCGGCTGTGCCACGCATTTCACCCGAGCGTGCGCTCCTTTTGACCGAGTTCTACAAATCTGAGGCTGCGAGGGGCGTGTCAGTCCCCGTCGCCAGAGCTCTGGCCTTTGCCTACATCCTTCGGCATAAGACCATTTGCATCAACGACGGCGAGCTCATCGTGGGTGAACGCGGGCCGGCACCAAAGGCCACACCCACCTACCCGGAGATCTGCACTCACAGCATGGCAGACCTTGAGGTCCTACACACACGCCCCAAGATCCCATTCCTGGTGGATGAGACGACTCGCCAGGCCTACCAAGAGGTTATCATCCCCTTCTGGCGAGGTCGATCGCTTCGGGAGCGGCTCTTTGCCGAAATGGATCAGGAGTGGCATGACGCCTACCAGGCGGGTGTATTCACCGAGTTCATGGAGCAGCGCGCGCCCGGGCACACCGTGCTTGACGACAAGATCTACCGCCTTGGCATGTTGGACTTCAAGCGCTTCATTCGCCAGCAGATGGCTGCCCTCGATTTCTACCGCGACCCGGATGCCCTGGCCAAACGCGAGGAATTGCGCGCCATGGCCATTGCTGCCGACGCTTTGATCGCCTTTGCCCGCCGCCATGCGGCGCTGGCGCGACAATTGGCCGCGGCCGAGAGCGATCCAATTCGCCGCAAGGAATTGGAGCAGATCGCCGCCATCTGCACACACGTGCCAGCCCATGCCCCTCGCACCATGTGGGAAGCACTCCAGTACTACTGGTTCGTCCACCTGGGCGTCATCACCGAGATGAACACCTGGGACTCGTTCAATCCGGGGCGCCTCGACCGGCACCTCTACCCATTCTACAAGCGGGACCTCGAGTCCGGCCTTCTGACCAAGGAACAAGCTAGGGAGCTGCTCCAGGCCTTCTGGATCAAGTTCAACAACCAGCCGGCCCCGCCGAAAGTAGGGGTCACCGCGATGGAGAGCAGCACCTACACCGACTTTTGCCTCATCAATCTTGGTGGCGTGGACGAGGATGGCGCCGATGCAGTGAACGAGCTCTCCTACCTTCTCTTGGACGTCATCGAAGAGATGCGCCTGCTGCAACCCAGCTCAATGGTGCAAATCAGCAAGAAGACGCCGGACCAGTTTCTCAAGCGAGCCCTACAGATCGTCAAGACCGGCTTCGGCCAGCCGTCCATTTTCAACACCGACGCCATCGTGCAGGAGCTGGTGCGCCAGGGCAAGAGCCTGGTTGACGCACGCAACGGTGGCGCCAGCGGCTGCGTGGAAGCAGGGGCATTCGGCAAGGAGAGCTACATCCTCACCGGCTATTTCAATCTGGTGAAGGTCTTGGAGCTGACCTTGCACAACGGCCGCGACCCACGCACTGGCAAAGTCATCGGCCTGCGCACCGGCGAGGCACAGGACTTCGCCGAATTCGACCAGCTCCTGGCTGCCTATGAGCAACAGGTGCGCTACTTTGTGGACGTAAAGATCAAGGGCAATCAAGTCATCGAGCGACTCTATGCCCAGTATCTGCCGGCCCCGTTTCTCTCTTTGCTCATTGACGACTGCATTCGCAAAGGTCGGGACTACCAAGACGGAGGCGCGCGTTACAACAGCTCGTACATCCAAGGCGTGGGCCTGGGCTCCATTGCCGATTGCCTTGCTGCGCTGAAATACCACGTTTTTGACCATCGGACTTGCGACATGCGTACGATGCAGGCCGCGCTGACGGACAACTTCGCCGGCCACGAAACGTTGCGCCAGCGCCTGCTCAACCATACGCCCAAATACGGCAATGACGACGACTATGTGGACGATTTAGCCGTGAGAGTGTTCAACATCTTTTTTGCGGCCGTAGATGGGCGGCCGAACACCAAAGGGGGCCACTACCGCATCAATCTCCTGCCTACTACCGTGCACGTCTACTTCGGCAGCGTAGTGGGCGCTACACCCGACGGACGGATGGCGGGCGAGCCCTTGTCGGAAGGAATCTCTCCTGTGCAGGGGGCCGACCGTCGTGGCCCGACTGCGGTGCTCCGTTCTGCGGGCAAGATTGACCATCTCCGCACCGGTGGCACCCTCTTGAACCAAAAGTTCACCCCGCAGCTCCTGGCCGACCAGCGTGGCATCGATGCCCTGGCCGCACTGATTCGCTCCTACTTTGCCATGGATGGTCACCACGTGCAGTTCAACGTGGTCACCGCCGACACTTTGCGCCGGGCGCAGAAGGAGCCACACAAGTACCGCGACCTTATCGTCCGTGTGGCTGGCTACAGCGACTATTTCGTTGACCTCAGTACCGAACTCCAAAACGAGATCATCCGTCGCACAGAGCATACCGCGTTTTGAACAAGCGTTCGTCAGTCTGAGGACTGCGCGCTCAGTCGAGAGGAGCAGCCGATGTTCGAACCAAACGTCTATGTGCACCGTAGGAAAGCACTCAAGAAGCGAATGGGATCCGGTCTACTTCTCTTCCTCGGAAACGATGAGTCTCCGATGAACTATCGGGCCAACACCTACCAGTTTCGCCAAGATAGCACGTTCCTTTACTATTGGGGCTTGGACTTCCCCGGTCTGGCAGCGCTAATCGATGTAGACGCGGACCAAGAAGTACTGTTCGGCGACGACTATGGGGTGGACGATATTGTGTGGATGGGCCCCCAACCCAGCATGGCGGAACGGGCAGCGCAAGTGGGTGTGGACACGGTGCGACCGCTGGGCGAGGTAGAAAAGTGGACCCACCGTGCCATCCAGCAGGGGCAGAGGATCCATTTTCTGCCGCAGTACCGGAGTGAGAACCAGCTTAAGCTGGAGCAACTGACCGGCGTGCGGGCCTCGTGGGTCAACACCTCTTTCTCGCGCGAGTTTGTGCGCGCGGTCGTGGCCCAGCGCTCGGTCAAGTCGGCGCAGGAGGTCGCAGAGATCGAAAAAGCCCTTGACATCAGCTACGAGATGTACCAACACGCCGTGCGCACCATCGCACCAGGCCTGTACGAACGAGAGGTCGCGGGAACGATAGATGGGCTGGTGTGGGCGCGCGGCTCTGCGCCCGCGTTTCCCACCATCTTTACCGTGCACGGCGAAATACTCCATGGCCACTCCCACGAAAACCTGATGCAAGAGGGGCAGTTAGTGGTCTTTGACTCTGGCGCCGAATCCCCGTGTCACTACGCCAGCGATATCACCCGCACGTACCCCGTGAGCGGGACCTTCACCCCGTTGCAAAAGGACATTTACGAGGTAGTGCTCGCGGCGCAGCAGAAGGCAATCGCAATGATGGCTCCCGGCGTACCCAACCGCGAGGCCCACTTGGCAGCAGCCCGCGTCATCGCCGATGGGATGCGCCAATTAGGCTTCATGAAGGGTGACCCGCAGGCGGCCGTAGAGGCGGGAGCCCACGCCTTGTTCTTCCCCCATGGCCTCGGCCACATGCTGGGTCTGGACGTGCATGATATGGAAAACCTGGGCGAAGACTTCGTCGGATATGATGAGGAGTTTACCCGCAGCGAACAGTTCGGTCTGGCCTACCTGCGCCTGGCCAAGCGACTCCAGCCGGGCTTTGTAGTCACGGTGGAGCCGGGCATCTATTTCATCCCGGAGCTGGTTGCCCAGTGGAAGGCCAACGGCAAGCACCGGCCCTTTATCAACTACGATCGCGTGGAACGCCATCTCAATTTTGGCGGAATCCGCATCGAGGACGATGTCCTTATCACGCGCACCGGGCACCGGGTGCTGGGCAAGCCAATCCCCAAGACGGTCAATGAGATCGAGGCCTGCATGCACCGCTGACCCACCATGGGCACGGGTTTCTCGGCGGCCAATCCCCAGAAGATAGACCGCCCGTGAGAGATCGCGGCGCACATGAGATTGGAGTTATGGACCATTTTCAACCTGTGAAGGCCATGATTCAGCGAGTCTGTGTCTTCTGCGCCTCAAGCAGCAAGATAGATGAGTGCTACCTCCGGCCGGCCTTTGCCCTGGGCCAGATTTTTGCCCGCGAAGGCATCACCCTCATCTACGGCGGAGGTGCTGTGGGCCTGATGGGCGCAGTAGCCGATGGGGCATTGTCGCGCGGCGGACGCGTCGTAGGGGTCATCCCGCACTTCATGGTGGAGCGGGAATGGGCTCACAAAGGCGTGCAGGAGCTCATCGTGGTGCACACTATGAACGAACGCAAGGAGCGGATGCGCGCCCTTGCCCAGGCACTAGTTGCTCTACCTGGCGGGTCAGGCACTCTAGAAGAGTTACTCGAGGCCATCTCGCTCAAGCGGCTCGGCATGTACCTCGGCCCCATCGTGCTCCTCAACACACAGGGCTTTTTCGACCATTTGCTTCAACTGCTGGAGCGGTGCATCGCCGAGCGCTTTATGGACCCTCGTCACCGACAGATGTGGGCTGTGGTGAAGGAACCGGAGGAAGTGCTCGATGCCATTCGTAACTCGCCGCCCTGGCAAACTTGCGCAGTGCAGTTCGCAGCGCTCTGAACCTACCGCAGGTGACCTCCAGGCACAGTCGTCGAGTGCACAGCGGAAGCTGCGCAGAGCCAGCAGAGAGGACAGATGAGACATGAGAGTTAACAACCTTTCATGCAGTGTGACACTAGGGCTATGCCTACTGCTCACGGCCGATGTTGCAGGACAGGTGACAGGCGAGGCCGAAGAGCTCTCTTACGCAGACAGGCTCTATCAGGAGAGACTCTTTGACCTTGCTGCGCTTCAATACCAGCGATACGCGGAGCGCTACCCCACCAGTCCAAAGGCCCCGTTGGCCCTGTTGCAAGCCTGCCGCGCCTTCTCGGGCTCTGGCCAGCACGAGGCGGCCGAGCGGGTTGTGCGCGAGGCCCTCTTACGCTACCCGGACACCGCACTCTTGGACCAACTGCTCTTTGAACAAGGCAAGGCGCATGTGGCTCTTGAGCACAAACGGGAGGCAGCAATCACTTTCGAGAGAGTGGCAGTGTTTGTACCAACCAGCCCCCTGGCGCCTGAGAGCCTCATGCGGGCCGGACGTCTTTACCAGCAAACGGGCGACCTTGAGGCGGCGCAGCGCGCCGTTCTCTTGCTTTTGGACCGGTACCCCACTAATCCTCTATACGACGAGGCGAGGCTGTTGCTGGCCTCCGTGCTCTTTGCCCAGGGCCAGCATGCGGAAGCGCTGGCGGAGGCGAACAAGGTGGCCACTGCCACCCCAAAGAGCAGCACGGGTGCGCGGGCGCTTGTTTTGAAAGCAGAGATCCTTGAAAGGGGCGGTCAATTCACCGAAGCGGAACGCCTTCTGGCCACGGTTGCAGAGTCAACGGCCGATTCGGCCGCCACCTCCGCGGCGGCCTTCCGGCTGGGCTCGATCTTGCACCTCCGCGGTCAATATGAGCAGTCGACCCGCCTCCTTGACCGAGCCGCCCAATTCTCTCAGGATCGCAAAGTGAAGGCAGTGTGCATGCTGCTGAAGGGCCGGAATCTCTTGCGCGCCGGGGCTGCCACCGAGGCATTGGCCGCCCTGCGGAGCGCCGCCTCTTCGGCCCCGAACGATTCATTGCGCGCCGAGGCGTGGTGCGAGGCGGGAAACGCTGCGCTCGAGGCAGCCCAGTTCGAAACAGCCCTGCAACATTTCGACGCGGCGCGAACACTTCCGGCAGCAGAGCAAGGCGCGAGTGAGCGCACCATTGCCACGGCCACAGTGGGGGCCATGCGCGCCCTGGTCGCCTTGGGAAGACCCACCATGGCCCACGAGCGCGCCACGCAGTTCCTCGCGCGTTTTCCCAGCAGCCCTTTTAGGGACGACATCGCCTTCCTTGACGCGCACTACACCACAGGCGAGGGATGCTCATACCACAAAATCCGGAGCTACCTGGGCTTTCTCACTCAATACCCCCAGAGCCACTATGCCGACGATGCTGCGCTGGCCGTTGCCCGCTGCTACCAGGCTCTGGGTGAGTACCAGGCTGCCGCGGAAGCCTATGACGAGTACGCCCGCCAGTTTCCTGCTGCCCCCCCAGCTGAAGAAGCGTCCTTCTTGTCTACTCTGCTGCGCTCCTTCTTTGTCACAGACTACCGGAAGGCCGCTTCTTCCTTGGCCCTGCAAGTGGTCAGGCTTGCAAGCGGACAGGAAACAGCCCTTGTCCCACAGGAAGTGGCTTCGCTCTACTTGGTATCCCTTAAGGACTACCGAACGGCACGGGCGCTGTACCGCTTTCTGTGCGAACAAGATACCACCAGCAGGGCCACCGGCTTGCTGCTGAATCTGGCAACGTGTTACCACGGTCTTGCTGCCGAGGCGTTCCTTTCGGGCAACAGCTCGTCGGTGGGAGCATTGGCTGATACGGCCGCAGGCCTCTACAGGCAGGTCTTCAGTCGTTCATCCTCCCTTTCGGAGAAAGAGAGTGCCGCGCGTGGGCTCCTTTCGCTCGGGGCTTTTCTGGGGACGGGAGCATCCGAATCGTCGCGCCGGTTAGCCGGACTGGACCAAGTGTTAGCAGGCGTATCCGCCTCCAGCTCGCTCAAGGCTGAAATCTTGGCGGAAAAAGCAACAATTCTGGCCTCTGGTGGGGTGCGAAGCGACAGTCTTGCACTCCTCGCACCGTCATGGGCAGCGGAGGCGGCCCGTTTGGCTTCGGATGATCAGCTTCGTGCTCGCGCCTACTGGCTACTGGCAAAGCTTTCGCTAGCGGTGGGTGACACTGCCGCGACAGCACACGCCCTCCGCACCATAGTCGACCGGCTTCCCCACAGTCGCCAGACCCCACAAGCCCTCATGATGGCCGGCGCACTTGCAGAAAGGCAGGGCGACCTCAAGGCCGCCGAAAGCTGCTACGCACGTGTGCTCCGGGAATGCTACTACGCACCGCTGGCAGATACCGCAGCAGCGAAATACGCCGATATCCTGATCCGGCAGGGGCGGTATCAGCAAGCCGCCGAGCTGTTGCAAGGCATGCGCGCCGAAAAGGCTGGCGACCTCTCCCTCTCCCCCACTTCCACCGACGAGCCGGCGGAGCTGAAACTGCATCTGGCCCTTGCCTACCACAAACAGGGCCGCACCCGTGAGGCCGAGGTCCTGCTCGCAGAGTTTGCACGCCAGGCGCCCGACCACCCACACACGCCCTCTGCGCTCTTTCTCCTGGCCGACCTGAATAGAGATCGGGGCGATACTGAACGCGCCCTTGCTTTCCTAGGTCAGATCCTCACGCTGCCAAATGTTGCGAAAAACAGCGCAGTCCTTGCGCGCTTGCGCCGTGGCCAGCTTCTCTTTCATCAAGGCGACTATCGCCCTGCCGCGACAGAATTCCAAGAGCTCCTCAAAATGTCCCCTCCGGACTCCGTGCAGAGAGAAGCGTGGTCCAAGCTGGTCATCTGCCTTTATCGCCTGGACGATCGCGCTCGTGCCTCCAGCGAAGCCGAAAAGTATTTCAAGTCGTACCGCGATGATGCAGCAAGCCGCGCCCTTTTTGCGTACGAGGAGGGAGAGTTCTTTGTCCGGCAGAAGGACTTTAAGCAGGCAGAGAAATCGTTCCGCGCCGCGCGGGAGGTTAAGAATGCTGAGACCGCACCATGGGGAGACATTGGCCTGGGCAAGATCTACCTGCTAATGAACCAACCCGACGAAGCTCTCAAGGTCCTGGCCGATGTGCCCAACAGGTATCCCAACAGTCCACTGGTTGCCACCGCCTACTTGAACCTGGGTGACTTTTACTTCAAGAACGGGCAGTTTGAAAACGCCTTCCTGGCGTTTCAGAAAGCAGGCGCCGTGCCGCGCCTCGAGACGCCGGTGCGGGCCTTGGTAATGGGTTACCTCATCGACGCAGCGGATCGCTTGGGAATGTGGGACCGGGCCATAAGCTATGCCCGACAGTACTTGGAGGAATTCCCCACCGCCAGCGACGCCTTCACCAGAAAGCTGCAGATCGGCACCTTCCTGAGGAATCTGAAGGACTATGAACGGGCAATTGATCACTTGCGCAAGCTCAAGCGCCTAGCCAGTCGAGAGGCCGAGCCGGAAGTGCAGTACTGGATCGGCAAGTGCTACCTGGAGATGGGCCGCTACCAGGACGCCATCGTCGAACTCATGAAAGTGAAGTACCTTTCTCCCCCGTCCAAGCTTCCCTGGGATGTGACGGCCATGTACGAGTCAGGGCTCGCCTACATGCGTCTCGGCCAGCTGGATAGCGCCCGACGCTTGTTCGAACGCATCGAGCGTGAACAGGGAAGCGGCAGCACGTTTGGCCGGGTCGCACGCGAGCGCATCAAGGAAATTGACCAGCGTCTGAAGGAAAGTACCACCCAGGAGCGCCCTTCGTCCTAAGTAGCCAAGCGAGACGCGGTGGGACCATCAGCGCACGGTGAGTAAGTCAACCTGGTCAGAGGGCTCATGAGCGACACGCATGAACTCCCGCCTCAGCAGGAGGCAACTCTGCGCCTGGACAAATGGCTGAAGGTGGCACGCATCTTCAAGACCAGGTCCCAGGCAGCAAAGAGCTGCGAGGAGGGCAAGGTCAAGGTAAACGGCCAGCCGGCAAAACCGTCGAAGGTCATCCGGGCAGGCGACACAGTCACGGTGAAGCAGAGGCACCTCTATCGCACGTTCGACGTGCTGCAGGTCACCACTAAGAGCCTCTCCGCGGAAAAGGCCAAGGAACTCTATCGCGAGCATCGCCCGGAGCTCTCCCCCGAGGCACAGGAGCTCCTCCAACTGCTTGGCCAAAACAAAAGCGGGCGCCCTCGGTTCAAGGGTCGCCCGACCAAGAAGGAGCGTCGACTGCTAGAGCGCTTACGGGGCCGGTAGGAAGGCCCGCTCCTCTACCAAATGCCGGTCAGCAGAAACTCGTGCATGGCGTTGGCAGCTTTTCTGCCCTGCCCCATGGCCAAGATAACCGTCGCTGCCCCCAGCACGATGTCCCCACCAGCAAATACCCCCCGCTTGGAGGTTTTCCCTGTCTTTTCATCGATGATGATGCCGCCCCACTTGGTAACCGCGATGTCCGGTGTGGTCTGGGGGATCAGCGGATTCGGGCTATTGCCAATGGCCACAATCACGGCGTCCACCTCCATGACAAACTCCGACCCGGGGATGGGAACCGGCCGTCGTCTTCCGGACTCGTCCGGCTCGCCCAGTTGCATTTTGATTATTTCCAAACCTTTTACCCATCCGCGCTCGTCACCAATCACTCGCACCGGGGCCATCAGAAGGTTGAACTCCACGCCCTCCTCTTTGGCGTGTTCGATCTCCTCCAGCCGGGCCGGCATCTCCTTTTCTGAACGGCGGTAAACGATGATGGAGCGCTCCGCTCCCAAGCGCAGCGCGGTGCGCGCCGCATCCATGGCCACATTGCCTCCGCCGATAGTGGCTACTCTCTTAAAAGGGAAAATGGGCGTATCCGAGTCGGGGAAGTCGTAAGCCTGCATTAGGTTGGCACGAGTCAGGTACTCGTTGGCTGAGTAGACCCCGAGAAGGTTCTCTCCAGGGATGCGCATAAAGTTTGGGAGGCCGGCCCCGGTACCCACAAACACCGCATGAAACTCCTGCAAGAGTTCGTCCAGGCTCCTCGTCTTTCCGACTACAAAGTTGGTGCGGAGCGTCACGCCTAAGCGCCTAAGGTAGTTGACTTCTGCTTCCACGATGGCTTTGGGTAGACGGAACTCGGGTATCCCGTAGATGAGAACCCCGCCGGGCTTGTGCAGCGCCTCAAAGATGGTCACTTCGTGCCCGCGCAGTGCCAAGTCACCGGAAACGGTCAACCCCGCCGGTCCGCTTCCCACCACGGCGACGCGCTTACCCGTGGGGGGCGGCAACGTCGGCACTTCCACCTGTCCGTGCTCTCGCTCCCAGTCGGCCACAAACCGCTCCAACTTGCCGATGCCGACCGACATCTTCACGTCCTTGTAGGTCTTGGTGAGCGTGCAGACCTTCTGGCACTGCTCCTCCTGGGGACAAACCCGCCCGCACACTGCCGGCAGCACGTTCCTCTCCTTGATCTTGCGCGCTGCCGCAACAAACTCGCCTTGCTCCACCAGGTGGATGAACGCCGGGATGTCGATCTCCACCGGACACCCTGCCACACAGGGTCTCGTCTTGCACTGCAGACATCGCTGCGCCTCGCGAACCGCCTGTTCTGGTGTAAAGCCTAACGGTACTTCCCTCTGATTCTTGATCCGTTCCTTGGGATCCTGCTCCGGCATGCGCTGTGGCGGAATCTGCAGTCGTTCTTTGGGCGTCAGTTTCTGTTCCATACCGTCCTCATGCCTTGGTCTTTTTCGCCGCCCAGTACCTCTCCAGCGCCTTGCACTCCAGCTCTTTATACATCCCCAATCGTTTCTCCATCTCGTCCCAATCGACTTGGTGAGCGTCGAACTCTGGGCCGTCCACACAGACGAATTTGGTCTTCCCTCCTACCGTCACCCGGCATCCGCCACACATGCCCGTGCCGTCGATCATGATGGTGTTAAGACTGGCAACGGTGGGAATGCCATGAGTTGCAGTGAGCTTACTGACCATCTTCA
>JAPDPR010000003.1:0-72500 GCA_034506335.1 candidate division KSB1 bacterium | reverse complement strand
ATAGGGACTGACACCTGCCCGGTGCTGGAAGGTTAAGGGGACGTGTCATCCCGACCTCGGTCGGGAGAAGCACCGAACCGAAGCCCCAGTAAACGGCGGCCGTAACTATAACGGTCCTAAGGTAGCGAAATTCCTTGTCGGGTAAGTTCCGACCTGCACGAATGGTGTAACGACTTGGGCGCTGTCTCAACCAGGGGCTCGGCGAAATTGTAGTGCCGGTGAAGATGCCGGCTACCCGCGGCGGGACGGAAAGACCCCGTGAACCTTTACTACAGCTTAGCATTGGATTTCGGTATTGTATGTGTAGGATAGGTGGGAGGCTATGAACCCCGAACGCCAGTTCGGGGGGAGCCGCCGTTGAAATACCACCCTTACTCTACTGGAATTCTAACCCAGGCCCGTGAATCCGGGCCGGGGACAATGCTAGGTGGGTAGTTTGACTGGGGCGGTCGCCTCCTAAAGCGTAACGGAGGCTCCCAAAGGTTCCCTCAGCACGGTCGGTAATCGTGCGTAGAGTGCAAAGGCATAAGGGAGCTTGACTGCGAGACACACAGGTCGAGCAGATGCGAAAGCAGGGCTTAGTGATCCGGCGGTTGAACGTGGAATTGCCGTCGCTCAAAGGATAAAAGGTACTCCGGGGATAACAGGCTTATCGGGCCCAAGAGTTCACATCGACGGCCCGGTTTGGCACCTCGATGTCGGCTCATCGCATCCTGGGGCTGGACAAGGTCCCAAGGGTTAGGCTGTTCGCCTATTAAAGCGGTACGTGAGCTGGGTTTAGAACGTCGTGAGACAGTTCGGTCCCTATCTGTCGCGGGCGTAGGATATTTGCGGGAAGCTGCTCCTAGTACGAGAGGACCGGAGTGGACGAACCTCTAGTGTACCTGTTGTCACTCCAGTGGCACCGCAGGGTAGCTACGTTCGGTCGGGATAAGCGCTGAAAGCATCTAAGTGCGAAACCCATCCCAAGATAAGATATCCCCTCCGCCGCAAGGCGGGCTAAAGGCCCCTCGTAGACTACGAGGTCGATAGGTCACAGGTGTACGTTCCGTAAGGAACTGAGCCGAGTGATACTAATAGGCCGTGCGGCTTAACCAAACATCGTATGTTTGCAGCAGATGGTTAGTGACTTGTCTTGAAGCCAGAGGTTACCCTCAACCAAATCGCAAATTGCAAGAAAAATTCCGGCGACATGAGCGGCGGGGAAACACCTCTTCCCATTCCGAACAGAGAAGTTAAGCCCGCCAGCGCCGATGGTACTGCTCGGGCAACCGTGTGGGAGAGTAGGTCGTCGCCGGGAACTGATAGCAGAACGGGAAGGTCGTGATGACCTTCCCGTTCTGTTTTCATGGCTGACCTCGGCAAACGAGTCCAAGTTATCTCTGACAGCACGGACAGTAATAACTGCTCCGCCCACCGACCACGGTCTTCACAACCACCCCACCACACCGCCCACAAGGCATCCCCGCGCGGCCGTAGACTTTCACTTTCGTCTGGAAGTACCCGGCCTCGCCCGCGGGATCGCGGAACCCCCCATCGCGCAAGGTGGTGCCGCCCTGGCGAATCGCGTCCCGCAACACCCTCCGCACCGCTTGGTGTAGCCCCCGCCATTCCTCTTTGGAAAGGGAACCCGCAGTCCGGCGCGGATCGATACCCGCCACAAACAACGCCTCGCTCGCGTAGATGTTACCCACACCCGCCACAACCTTGCTGTCCATCAGGAAGGCCTTCACTGCCACTCTCCGGCCCCTTGCCCGCTCCATGAGGTAAGAAGGGGTAAACTCTGAGCTGAGTGGCTCCGGACCCAGCGCGGCGAGCATGTCCGCCTCACCATCGCGACCCTTATCGAGCACTATGATCGCTCCGAATCGCCGCGGGTCGTAGTAACGCAGCTGGAGCTCCTGCTCAAGGGAAAAAATCACGTGGTCATGGGCCAACAGAGGGACCCGAGGCGAATAGAGGCCTAATCGGCCGCTCATCCCCAAATGGACGAGCACCGTGCGCCCATCATCGAGACGAATCAGCAGGTATTTGCCCCGCCTTCCCAGACACTGAATCCTGTGCCCCACCACACTGGCCAATGCGTTGCAGTCCACCGGGTGGCGCAATCGCTGCTCACGCACCAGCACCTCCCGAATCAGCCGGCCGCACACCGTCGCCTCAAGGGAGCGGCGAATTGTCTCCACTTCCGGCAATTCTGGCATCTGCTACTTGATCCGCTTCTGGAAACGACGCGCGCTTACCACAAGGATAGTCAAGCCAAAAATCGCCAGCACCAGACCCTGCTGCCACAATTCGCGTATCCCGGCCCCCTTGATGAAGATTGCCCGCACCACCAACATAAAGTACCGCAACGGGTTTAGGTAGCTGATCACCTGAATCCATCGCGGCATGTTCTCGATGGGGAAGAGAAAACCGGAGGTAATGAGTGCAAAGATAAGAACGAACCAGGTCAGGAACATGGCCTGCTGCTGGGTGGTGGAACTTGAGGAGACAAACAGCCCGATGCCTAGGGTGGTAAAAAGGAAAAGCACCACAAACAGAGCCAAGAGTCCCAGGTTGCCCACAAGTGGTATGTGATACCACAGGCGTGCAACTACGATGGCGAGCGTCACCTCACCACAACCCAGAATAGCAAAGGGTATGGTCTTGCCCAAGAGAAGCTGATATGGGCGGATGGGCGTCACGTTCAGCTGCTCCAACGTGCCCACTTCCTTCTCCCGCACCAGTCCCATCCCGCTCAGCAGCGAAGTAGTGAGGGTGAGCAGGAACGCCACAATACCGGGAACCATGAAGTTTCGGTAGCTAAGGTTAGGATTGAACCAAACGTTCACCCTAGGCTCTATGACACGTAGCTTCACCCCTCTGGCTCTTTGGAGCCGCTGCCCTTGTTCGAGCAAGTAGTCATGGAGTATGCCACTCGCGTAGCCCAAGGCGACGTTTGTGCTGTTCGCGTCCTGGCCGTCAAGCACCACTTGGACAGCCGGCGCCTTGCCCGCCACCGCATCTGCACCCAAACCTGCCGGAATGACCACGCCAACCGACGCTCGCCCCCTGTCGAAATACTCCGAAAGCAACGTCACATCCTGTTCGTAGTAGAGGACATCAAAATATCCAGAGTTCTGAAGCCGCTGGACCAATTCTCGGCTCACCGGCGAGTGATCATGGTCTGAGACCACGGTAGCCAGATGCTTCACCTCGCTGGAAACGACATACCCCAGTATGAGCAACTGGACCACCGGTGCCATGAAAATGAGAAAGACCATGGCTGGGTCACGAAATACCTGCAGGAACTCCTTACGAATCATGCACAAAACCGGTCGCATGGTAGTTACTCTTCGAGCCTGGTTCTGAACCGGCGCACGCTTACCAGCAGCAGAACGGTGCCAAAGACAAAGAGGTAAGCAGCGTCTTGCCACACGTATGAGAAGCCAACCCCTTTGAGCATTATCCCCCTGATGATCCGCAGATAGTAGCGGGCGGGCACCAGATAGGTGATGAACTGGAGAAGCCGGGGCATGGAACGGATAGGGAAAATAAACCCCGAGAGAAGGATCGAAGGCAAAAGGGTCGCCATGACCGCACCCATGAGCGCCGCACGTTGCGTGGCTGCGCGCGAAGAGATGAGCACACCGAGGCTGAGGGAAGCATACACAAAGACCACCGAAAGCCCGAGCAACAAGAATGCGTTCCCCCGGAAAGGAATGCCAAAGAGGAAGACAGAAAAGACCACCACCGAGGTTGCGTCCAACAATGCCACCAGCACATATGGCAGCACTTTGCCAACTATCACCTCAA
Organism: candidate division KSB1 bacterium; assembly: GCA_034506335.1. NCBI lineage: Bacteria > Pseudomonadati > Candidatus Zhuqueibacterota bacterium. The sequence goes on along the minus strand of JAPDPR010000003.1, from coordinate 68,702 downwards.
ACGGATGCACGGCCGACACGAGAATCTGCTCCATCGTCCCCGTCTCCCGCTCTCGCGCCACGGCAATGGAGGTAAGGAGCGCGCATATCATCATGATCAACACCGCCACCAATCCGGGCACAACAAAGACCATGCTCCTCTGCTCCGGATTGTAGAGCACCACGGTGCGCACCTCAAAGGGCATAGCCGCCTGCGGCACATTTTCCATCGAGCGTGAAGTCAGCAACATGCGCAGGTAGTTCAAGACAATGGTCCCGGTATTGGCATTGGCCCCGTCGATCAGCACCTGCACCGGCGCCGAGGGCTGGGTATGGAGAGCACGCTGGTAGCCCCGAGGTATGACCAGTGCGGCGTGCGCTCTGCCCGTCCGCAATAGCTTCTCTACTTGTCCCACTCCTTCAGGCCGGCACACAATGCGGAACAGCCGCCCCGCAGAGAGGGAAGCGATGAGCTGTCGGGACGATGGAGAGCAATCCTGGTCGATGACCGCGATTCTGATCTCCTTAATGTCGAAGGTAATGGCGTACCCATAAAGAACCATCATGATCAATGGCAACAAAAAGATGATCACCAAACTCCGCTCGTCCCTGCGGATGTGGAGGAACTCCTTATGCGCGATCGCCAGGAGGCGGTTAAGCATCTCGCCTTGCCTCCCCCTCGTCGAAAGATGGCACCTCGAGCCTGTTCCCTACGAGCTTCACAAACGCATCTTCGACCGATTCGGTCCTGCAGCTGTCCTTGAGTCCTGCGGGCGAATCACACGCAATTACCCGGCCCTCGTGCATGATCGCCAGGCGGTTGCAGTACTCCGCTTCCTCCATGTAGTGCGTGGTTACGAGCACGGTGGTCCCCTCTTCGGCGAGGGTGTAGATAACGCTCCAGAAGGCGCGCCTTGACATTGGGTCCACCCCTGCGGTTGGCTCATCCAGGAACAAGACGGGAGGCCGATGCATAATGGCGCAGCACAACGCGAGTCGCTGCTTCCAGCCAAGAGGGATGCTTCGCGTCAGCTTCCGCCGGTGTTCCACAAGTCCCAGCGCCTCCATCAGTTCCACCTTCCGCCTGGTCAGCGGCCCCCCATGAAGGCCGTAAATGCCCCCGTAAAAGTCCATGTTCTCTTCAACCGTGAGGTCTTCGTAGAGGGAAAAGCGTTGCGACATGTAGCCGATTGAGGATTTGACCCGTTCCGTATCGCGCACCACGTCAAAACCTGCTACCCACGCCTGGCCGGATGTGGGTGCCAGGAGACCGCACAGCATGCGGATTGTGGTGGTCTTTCCGGCACCATTTGCGCCAAGAAAGCCAAACACCTCGCCGGCAAAGACGTCGATCGAAACCCGATCTACGGCCACAAAAGCACCAAAGGAACGAGACAGCTCCCTGGTGCACACTGCCAATTCAGCAGAGGGGGTGGTCACCTGTGCATCAGCTCCACAAACACGTCCTCCACATGGGGAACAACCTCCCGGATAGAATGGACCGCCAGCCCCGCGTGCTTGAGCTCGCGCCGAATAGTCTGCTCACCACTGCCGGGGTCAACCACGCCGACGTGCAGATGGTCCCCGAGGAGGTGCACGGTGACGAACGCTGGATTGCCTGCCAACAGACGCGCGGCCTGCATGAGGTGTTCGCACCGCACTTCGAGCAGATGGTGGCGCACCAGCTGTGACAGCTCTCTGGGCGGCCCCTGGGCAATGATGCGCCCTTGGTGCATGAATGCAACGCGGTCGCACCGCGCCGCCTCGTCCATGTACGGGGTAGTAAGCAAGATCGTTACCCCCCGCTCGCGCAGGTCGTACAGGATGCGCCAGAACTCGCGCCGGGAAACTGGATCCACGCCGGTAGTCGGTTCGTCGAGCAAGAGGACCGCCGGTGTGTGGATAAGCGTGCAGCACAAGGCGAGCTTTTGCTTCATCCCCCCCGACAGCTGAGCCGCCCGCCGTCCCTGGAACGGTTCTAGGCGACTGAAGGCCAACAGCTGCCTCATGCGTTCTCGCCCCTCGTCCGGCGGGACCTCAAACAGGCGAGCGAAAAAACGGAGGTTTTCTGCAACGGTAAGGTCCGGGTACAGGGAGAAGCGCTGCGGCATGTAACCGACCAGGCTCTTGACCTTTCGCGGCTCCCTGGCGACGTCGTAGTCGCGCACCGTGCAATGCCCCTGGTCGGCTTTGAGCAGACCGCAGAGGATGCGAAGCGTGGTGGTCTTGCCGGCGCCATCCGGGCCCACAAGGCCAAACAGGCATCCCGCTTGCACAGAAAAGGACAGGCCACGTACTGCTTCCAGCTGTCGGTAGCGCTTCCACAGGTCGACAACAACAATGTCTTCTGGCGTTGTAGTCACGTCCGTTCAGCGCGAAAGCCATACTTCTGCTGGCATGCCTATCAGCAATCGCCCCTTGCTGTTGGGCACGGAGACTTTTACGGCAAAGACCAGCTCGGCACGGGCAGCACGGGTCTGTACGTTCTTCGGCGTGAACTCCGCTTTTGGCGAGATCCAAGTCACCGTGCCGGGGAATTCCTCGCCGGGCAGAGCATCGACGCGCACGACAACCTTCGTGCCCAGCGAGACCTTACCCAAGTCCGGCTCCGGCAGGTAGACTTTGAGCCACATGTCACGCACGTCGGCGATGGCGAGCAGAGGCGAGCCCGGAGCAACGAGCTCCCCTTGCTCCACATACTTGGCGACCACCACCCCAGCCAACGGGCTCCGTATCCTTGCGTCCTCAAGCTGGCTCTGCAAGAGCTCCAGTTGCGCCTCGACCTGTTTGGCCCGCTCGGTCAAGGCAGCAAGGTTGTTCTTGGCCATTTCCAGTTGGCTTCGCGCCGCTGTGTAGCCGAGCTCCGCGCTCTCCAACTGCTGTTGTGGCAAACTGCCGCGCTCGGCGAGAGTGCGCATTCGCTCGTACTGCTTTCTGGCATTCTCGCACTGCTCGGCGGCTAGCTCCGCCGCGCGGCTTGCATTGGCGAGGCTGTGGGCTAACTCCCGCTTGGCGGCCAGCAGCTGCGTCCTTTGCAAAATGAGCTTGCTGGTATCCACCACGGCCACCAGCGCCTCTGCCGCCACTGTGTCGCCCTCGTCCACAAAAAGCCCCACGAGCTCGCCTGCGCTTCTCGCGCCTATCGTGACCTGCTTAGCCTCCAAGATCCCGGAACCCAGCCAGGCATCGTCACGGGGACGTGCACAACTCATTAGCGCCAGCGCAACCACAGCAGAAAGCCACGCTCCGATTGTTCTCATCGTTCTTGCTTTGCTCACGTGTTGCGCACCGGACATGGTCCACTTGGTCCCGCGGTGAGGGTAGGGAAGAAGGGTCGACCCACGGCCTCACAGGACCTGCAGCTGAGCGAACTCCAAAACAATCTTTTTTCGCCCGTAGCGATCGAAATCAATGGTCAGCGTTGTACCGACTGATGCCCGTGAAACGGCCAGAACGGTGCCCGGGCCAAACTTCGGGTGGCGCACGCGACAACCAATCTCCAGCTGCGCGGGCAACTGCGACTCCTCTTCATATGCGCGGAGACGGCGAATTACGCTCCGTCGCTCCCCCTCTCCCCTTCTGGCGGGCGCTTGGTAACTCGCCCTCCTCCCCACCCTGCCGGCCACCTCATAGTCAACCTGTTCATGATCGATCTCTTCCAAAAAGCGCGATGGCAAGCAACTGTAGGTCTGGCCCTGCCGCAAGCGAGTGCTTGCCCAGGTCAGATAGAGTTTCTCCTTTGCCCGGGTGCTCCCCACGTAAAAGAGCCTGCGCTCTTCCTCCAGATCCTCGGTGCTGTCAAAGGAGCGGGAAAGCGGGAACAGCCCCTCCTCCAGACCAGTAATAAACACCACTGGAAACTCCAGACCCTTGGCGGCATGCACAGTCATCAGACTGACGGCGTTGGATCGGTCGTTCCAGGTGTCGATGTCGGTCAGCAATGAGACCTCTTGCAGATAATCGTCCAGGGTTGCCCCTGGGTTTTGCCTACAGTAGTCGGCGATGCCATCGAGTAGTTCGCGCACGTTATCTGCGCGGTTCAATGCCTCTTCGGTGCCCTCTTCTTTGTAAATGCGCAATATTCCCAATTCGTCGACCAGTGCACTGGCCAGTTCCGCAGCGGACACCTGCGAGCGCAGGTCAACATGTTTTTGAATCAGCCGGTGAACGTGCGTCACCCGCTCCTGCATTGTCGGCGAAAGCCCCTCCACTTCACGAGCCCTTCTCAGTGCCTCGAACAGCGGTACGCCCACCCTAGTGCTAAATGCCTGCAAGCGGGCGATGGTAGCCTCGCCAATCCCACGAGGTGGGGTGTTGATGATTCGCAGCAAGTTCATGGTGTCGGCAGGATTGCAAATGACCCGCAGATAGGCCAGCAGGTCTTTGATCTCTTTGCGTTCATAGAACCGCACTCCGCCCACGATAACATACGGGATGCCACTCCGCCGCAGCGCCTCTTCCAGTACGCGCGACTGGGCATTGGTGCGATAGAGGACGGCAAAGTCTCGAAAGTTGCGCGTGCCGTGCTGAAACTCTCGTTCAATGCGCGTAATCACCGCATAGGCCTCGTCGGCATCCGTGGGGGCCTCCACGACCGTCACCTTCTCCCCCACCGCTCCGTCCGTCCACAGTACTTTCGGTTTACGCGCCCGGTTGTGGGCAATCACCGACGAAGCGGCCGCGAGAATGCACTTGGTGGAACGGTAGTTCTGTTCCAACCAGTAGACCTTGCAGTCGGGGAAATCCTTCTCAAACTCCAAGATGTTTCGCAGGTCCGCCCCCCGCCACCGGTAAATCGACTGGTCGTCATCACCTACGACGCAAAGATTGCGATAGCGCGAGCTGAGCAGCTTTAGCAGTTCGTACTGCGCGCGATTGGTGTCCTGGTACTCGTCGACCAGAATGTAGCGCAGGCGCTCCTGGTAAGCGTGCAGGAGCGGGGGATGGCTGCGGAAAAGCATAATAGGTAGCAGGAGGAGATCGTCAAAATCGGCAGCGTTTGCTTCGCGGAGGCGCTGCTGGTAGCGTTTGTACACCTGGGCAACGCCGAAGTCGAATTCGCTTTCTGCTGCCTGCGCATAGTCGTCCGGGAGCAGCACCGCAGATTTTGCTCTACTTATCAGAGCAGCAACGACCGCGGGATTGTACCTTGCTTGGGGCAGCCCTAATTCTTCAATGCACTCCTTGACCAGACGTTTCTGGTCCTCTTCGTCGTAAATCGAAAAGTTGGCTGACAGGCCAATCCGCCCACCCTCGCGGCGCAGGATACGCGCAAATGCCGAATGGAAGGTGCTGACCACAATCTGCCGCGCAACCCCTGGAACCAATTGGTCCACGCGTTGCCGCATCTCTCCTGCTGCTTTGTTGGTGAACGTGACGGCCAGGATCTGCTGCGGCTCCACTTTACCAGAGGCGATCATGTAGGCGATACGATAGGTCAGCACCCTGGTCTTACCGCTGCCGGCACCTGCCAAAATAAGCACCGGCCCATCGATGTCCACTACCGCAGCACGCTGGGCCTCACTTAACGCTGCCAGGAGCTCTCTGCCTTTTGTGCTTCGCGCGCGGGCCATTGAGCGCCTCACCTATTCCTACCGCCGCCAGCGTGGGCCACGCGACGACGCACCTGGTCGAACTGGGCCTTGGCCCGTAAGTGTTCTCTGAGCGTACGGCTGAACACGTGCCCTCCATCCCCGCGGGCCACGAAATACAGGTAATCCACCGGCGCCGGGTGGAGAGCCGCGACAATGGAACGCATACCGGGGTTGTTCACCGGCCCGGGTGGCAAGCCGGGATAGAGGTAGGTGTTGTAAGGCGAGTCGATAGCAAGGTCGCTCTTGAGCAGGCGACGTCCCCTGCCCGGAACAAGGTACTGGACGGTGGGGTCAGCCTGCAAAGGCATTCGCAACCGCAAGCGATTGTGGTAGACGGCCGAAATAAGCGGCCGCTCTTCCTCCAGCATCGCTTCCCCTTCAATAATGGATGCAAGGGTCACCACCTGGTGGAGGCTCCACCCCATGGCACGCGCCTGTGCTTCTATGGTATCACCCACCTGCCGACGAAACTCGGCCACCATTGCACGGATCGCAGCCTCTGGCGACACCCCCCAATAGAACTGGTACGTGTTCGGATAGAGATACCCCTCCAATGAAGGGGCGCAGAGTCCCAACGTCGCCATAAGAGTGCTGTCGTGCATCAGGCGGACGAAAGCAGCGGAATCGACTTGCACCGTCCGGGACAAGATGGAGGCAATGGTCCACGAGTCAGCACCCTCCGGAATCGTCACCCGCTCGGCCGTGACTTTGCCACGCCGCAGCAGGTTCACGATGGTCACCGGCGCGTACTGGGGGGACAGCTGGTACTTGCCTGCCTTCAGCCGTCCCTCCGCGCGCAGTAGCTTTACCGCCAGAAGGAAAGCAACCCTGTTGCTCAAGACATCTTCCTTCATGAGCAGGCTGGCAATCTGGGTGGTGCTCATTCCGCGCGCAATGACGACGGTGTGCGGAGGTTGGGCTGGGCGCCAAAATTGGGGCAGAAAGAGCAAAGTAGCCGCCACGAGGAGAATCAAAGTCACACTCCCGGCGCAAAACACCACCGCAGCGCGCATCACTTTGCGCGCCCTGATCGGCAGACCGGTCATCGCAGCACCCTCGGCGCAGTGGTCGGGCTCTCCCGCCACTTGCGATAGTCGGCCAGAATCCTGGCGTGATCAAATGCAAGCTCCACGGGTAAGTTGTCCAAGGGGAAGACTGCCGCCCGTTCAGCGTCGTCAGCGCCCTGCGGGGTGCCCTCTGCCTCGGCAACGAATACAACCGAAATCGTATGGCCGCGCGGGTCACGATCAGGCGCCGAATAGACGCCGAGTAATCCCCTGAGGCGAATGGACAAACCTGTTTCTTCGCGTGCTTCGCGCACCACGGCCTGCTCAACCGTCTCTCCATAATCAACGAATCCCCCAGGCAAGGCCCATCCCAGAGGCGGATTCTTGCGCCTGATCAGGACGATGCCCAACTGCCCCTCGCTACTCCGCACTTCGATAACTGCATCGACCGTCACCAGCGGGTGCCGACGGTGAACCGTTGGTTGTCCGCAACAAGGGTATTTCTTCTTGATGTCCACCATACCTCACGCGAAAGTCACAAAGAGATCGTACCACAAGTGGGTATAAACCGCCACGCCGAATCCTCTCAGACAATAGATGATGCCAAAAGCTACGCCCGCCAGTTGGCGGAGCAGAAATACCTGGCCATCGAAGGAAGCTTTGCGCACCTGGAAATAGTGGGCCACAGCGAACGCCATGGAGGTGATGAGCAGAGCGAGGAAGTAGCCTGCCCATATCGGAAACTGGCGCAGTCGCGTGAAGAAAAAGACCAGAGAGCCCAAGAGCACGAGACGAAACACCAGCTCTTCAAAAATCCCTGCCCCGATGGCCAGCATCACCTCGTAGGGCACGTCCGCCACGCCTCTCGAGGCAACAATCATCATGCGGGGCAAGGCATCAAGACCCAGTCCGAGGAGAATCGCCAACACGGCAGCTTCAGCCATCATGAGGGGAAAGTATATCGGTTTCAATCTCCTAAAGCCTCGCCCCAGCTGGCCGCGTCCGATCGCGAAAAAAACGATAGCTGCGGCGACACTCAAGACTACCACCCCAAGCTCTCTCACTATACGTGTTTGGTTCCCCAGGATGGCGTCTGCCCCATAGCGAAGCAGCGAACCGGGTCTATCTCCAACGGCGAGAGTCAAGAGAGCGTAGAGCATAAACAGGGGCAACACAGCAAGGAAGCTGTAGCCCAAGGACCGGGTGCGGGCCAAGTAATCCCCGATAGGCTCAGGCATTCGGCGAGCGCGAGGATAGACCCTGCCTCCTCTTACCACTCTTCCTCCGCTACCGAGGCGCTATGCGCGACTTGCGCACCATCACCGGCTTCCATCCCTCCTCCGTAAAGATGTAAAGGCCGGAGGGAATCATCTCCTCCTCTTGTCCGTCGATGGTCACCACTTTCTCTCCCCCAAGGATGGCCCCGTCAGCGCGCGCAGCTGTCTGCCGCGGAGCTTCGGCCTCCTTGGCGGTTTTTCTCTGCAGCCTGAGCTCCTTGGCCTTCTTCGTGAGGGAAGCCAAAGAGACCCCCAACTCCCGCGCCAACTCCTCGTCACTGATGAACCCGTACTTCTCCCGCAACCGATTAAGTCGCTCGTCAGTCCACACCTTGGCCATGCAGAAGCCCTTTACCCTATTGAGTCACTGTCAGATAGTTAACAAGCCACGCACTCGATGACGGTACGTCGCCCGGAGGCCTCTCACTTTAGCCGTCTTAGTTTTTCCAGTGCCGAGTTCTTACCCAAGACCACGAGGACGTCGCTGTCTTTGACCACATGGTCGGCCCCGGGCACAACCTTCACGTTCTCCGGAATAAGTTCCTTTACCATGATCACCTGCACGCCATACTTGTTCGTCAGGTCGAGCTGTCGGAGCGTCTTGTGCAGGAAGCTATTCGGCGGCGCAAGCTCAATAATGCTATAGCCAGGTGCCAAGGTAAGGTAGTCAAGGATGTTGGGATTATCCAAACTCTGCGCCACCTTGAAGGCCACCTCTTTTTCTGGGTAAACAACATCCGTCGCCCCGATCAGGTCCAGGATGCGATGGTGGTCTTCGGTAATGGCCTTGACAATAATGCGTTTCGTCCCGAGGTCTTTCAAATAGAGCGTGATGAGAATGCTGGCATCGATTTCGTCGCCCACGTTGACGACCACCGCATCCATTTGGTCTAGGCCCAGGCTGCGCAACATCTCCTTGTTCGTGGCGTCTCCCACCAGGGCCTTTTCCACGAAGGGACGGACGCGGTCCACCTCTTCCTCCCTCTTGTCGATCGCCAAGACCTCGAAACCTCGTTCGCTGAGAAAGCGGGCCACGTAGGACCCGAAGCTTCCCAAACCAATCACTGCAAAGCTCGGCATATGTCACCCTTCAGGAAAAACAACCTTCTCACTCAGCCAACCAAGACGCTCTCTTCTACGTAGCGGAAACCAGTTGGCCGTTTGTCCCCCCTGCCCAACGCAATGGCCAGCGTTAGGGGCCCCACTCTGCCCACAAGCATAAGGACAATAATCAGGAACTTGCCCGTCTGGGACAGATGCGGAGTAAGACCGGTAGTGAGGCCGACCGTGCCAAAAGCTGATACGGTTTCGAACAACACTGCCAGCGCCTTTCCGGAGCTGTGCGCATACGGACGCAATCCGAGTTCTGTGACAGCCAGGGCCAGGCCAAACGCCCCCACCACTACCACACCGAACACGGCCAGAGCGAAAGCCTTGGCCACAATGCTATTGGGCAGGCGCCGATGGCAACAATTGACCTCTTCGCTCCCACGAAAGCGCGCCATTACCAGCGCTACCAATACGGCAAAGGTACTGGTCTTGATCCCCCCTCCGGTGGAACCAGGGCTGGCGCCGATGAACATTAGCGCCATCAGAACCATGAGGGTCGCGCTAGTGAGCCTGCTGGTCTCGACGGTGGAAAACCCTGCAGTCCGCGCAGTAACCGACTGGAACAGACTGACCAACAGCCTGCGCGACCATGGCATCCCCCTCAGGGTATTGAAGCTTTCCACCGCCAGAAACGCCACCATGCCCACTACAATGAGGGCCGCAGTAGTCTGCAGGACAAGTCGCGTGTGGAGCGAGATAGCCTGCCTCCTCCTCCCCACACGGAAGGGGAAATCGTGAGCAAGGTCAAACAGCACGATAAAGCCCAAACCGCCAATGACAATCAACCCAAGCACGGTAAAGTTCACCAGCGGATCATACGCATACGCCTGCAGACTGTCCGGAAAAAGACCAAAACCGGCATTGCAAAAGGCTGACACCGCATGAAAGACGCCCAGGTAGACCGCCCTCCAACCCGGGTAACGACCCCAGAATCGGTATGTCAGCAGGCAGGCTCCGATCGCCTCTAGGAAGAAGGTCCACAAGAACACGTGCCTGAGCAACGCACCCATGTGCTGGAGAGGCCTTTGCGACAAAGTCTCTTCCAGCAGCTCGCGCCCACGAATTGAGAAGCGCCGGGTGAGCAGGTACATGAAAAGCACAGAAAAGGTCATGATGCCAAGCCCACCCATCTGAATCAGCGTGAGAACCACCATCTGCCCCAAAAAACTCAGCCGCGTGCCTGTATCCACGACCGTGAGCCCAGTCACGCACACCGCCGATGTGGCGGTGAACAGGGCGTCGAGCGGGGACAGGGGTCGCCCCTTCGTGGCGGCTGGGAGCGAAAGCAACAGAGCCCCTGTACAGGCTGCCAGCACGAAGCTCGCGAACACCAGACGCGGGGGACGGAGCTTCAGTACCAGAAAACGTTCTATCTTTTCGCGCGCTACATCCACCTTAGCTTCGGACACCTCTCCTGGTCATTTCCCGGCAGCCTTGCTCACAAAGTGCCAACTCTGCCCGTTCGCGCCGTACACGTGCACGGGGAGGCCCGTCCGCCTGGAAGCTTTCGCGCCGATCTCTTTCAATACCTCTAAAGGAACCCTCCGCAGTCGTCCGTGTGCGGCGGGGCGGTCTATCGTGTAGATCTGCACCAGACGCGGCCGCAATTGACCCACCAGTTCCATCCATTGCTCCACCTGGTGCGGGCGACAGTTGGCATAGGGTCCGTCGCAAAAGAGGGTCTGGAGCACCCAATTTTTGGTCGACCTCAGTCCTTCCAGCAGTTGCACAAAGCTAAGCCCCGGAGCGGGTCGATTGACCAGCCGCCAGGTCTGTTCATCCCCGGCATCCAGCTTAAGGATGCGCACGTCCAACTTCTCCAACGCCCTGGCCGCGGATTCCTTTCCCAGGCAAGTGGCGTTTGAGAGCACACATGTCTTGGCCTGGGGTGCAAGCTGGTCGCGGCACCAAATGACGGTGTCAACCATGTCCGAGAATGCGGGATGCAGAGTTGGCTCCCCGTTTCCTGAAAAGGTGATGTACTCGGGATTCGCCCCTGCCTCTAAGGCTGCTCGAAGCGCTGCGCCGACCTGCTCCACGGTGGGCAAATCGTGGTACAGCGGCCTGCCGTCGAGCACCGCCACTTTGGTCCACCCGTAGTGGCAGTAGACGCAATTGTAACTACACGCCTTATAGGTTGTCGGCATCAGGTTGATGCCCAATGAGCGCCCTAGTCGGCGTGAGGCCACGGGACCATAGACAATCCCCTTCTGCAGGGGCAGTACTCTCCCTGCGGAGCCCAAGGCTACGCGGCCTCCGTTTTCTTCATGAACTCCATGAAACGACCGGCGTCCTCGTGCATAGCCACGTTGTTGAAAAGGCAATAGGCCTCGCCAGCCTGCTTCGCCACCGATGCCAGCTGGGCAAAGTCGTGATGCGAGAACCGGTAGCCCGCGCCGGTGATGCCGTGCAGCCGGAAATAGGCCGGCTTCCCCCATAGCGGGTTACTCTTGAATGGGTCCACCGCGTGAATCAGCTCAAGCTCCACGCACAGGTCCCGGATGAGCTCGGCGGGCCACCCCCCACGCGGCTCCCAGGCGAAGAGAAAGCCGCGCCGGTCGACCCGATTCATGAAGGCGCGCAGATTGGCCACGTTCTCCTCGCTGCACGTAAAGCTCGCAGGGCATTGAAAGAGCACCACTCTGGCCCCGAGCGCTGTGGCCACCTCGGCGGTGCGAGCCCAGGCCTCTTGGACCTCAGGAGTCAGCTGAAAGCGGCCATAAGCATCCCGACGTTCCTCCGCAATGGGTTGCCGCAAGCGCCGGTAGGTGGGGCTGGAGGGCTGATGGGTGATCAGCTGCCAGGCCTTCACCACAAACTCGAACTCCTCCGGCGCTTCCTCGCGCCACCGCGCCGCAGTGGCAACAAGCGGCGGATGGTAAAAGGTCTGCTGCACCTCCACCACCGGAAACGTCCGGTAATAGAGCCGCCGTGCTACGGGAAAGCCACAACACCCTACCTTGACCTGCATTGCCGCGCGCTCTTATCCGCTCTCCGCTCGATGCTCGCAAGGGTTTATCAGCAAAGCTGCCCGCGAAGCCTCACATGGGCGCCTCACCAAAACCGCGAAAACCCGCCCACTGCAGACCCACGCACATGCCGGCTACTGGATGATTCACTCCAGCTCGGCGATCCCCTTCTGCTGCAACAGCCGCACCGCCTGCTGCACCTCCTCGGCGCTCACCATGGGATGCACCTCCAAGACCCGGAGCATCTCGGGCTTTAGATACTTGGCCACCATGTCAAAGTCGATTTCGCCACTCCCCGGCGCGAGGTGATCTTTTAGCCCGCGCGCATCATGAAAGTGCACCCCGAGGAGGCACGTTCCATAGTCCCTTAGCCAGCTTTCATGGTCAACCAACCGCAATCGCTCCTGAACATGGGCGTGTCCGCAGTCATGCCAATAGCCGATGTTCCCCCCCGCGAACTCCTGAAGGATGATCCCGACTTCTTCCAAATCCGGAATCTGGTGCGAATACAGTCGGTTTTCCACCCCCACCTGAACGCCCAAGCGTACGGCTTCTTCGTGAATCCTGTCCAAGCTGAGCAAGACGGCGTCCAGGAACGGCTGCCTTTTGGCTAGGCGCTCCGCCCGTCGTTCCTCCCGGTAGCGCTCTGCCTCAGCCGAGTCGATGAGCCCCTGTTCATAGAGCTCGCGAAGACGGTGGTCATGGTTGTCCACGCCTACGGCGCCCAAATGGAACACCACAACCCGCGCCTCCACATCCGCGGCCAAATGCACCGACTCTATGGAAAGCTTGACCGCATGGCGACGCTCCTCCTCATCCGTGCTGGACAGGAGAAAAAGGTCACCAGAAGCCTCATGTTGTGGAACTCCTTCCGGCAACGGGCAATAGTTATGTACGCTCACCACCGTGAACTCATGGGAGCGTAGCCGCCGTCGGATGTGGTGGAGCATGGCCTTTGTGAGCCGATAATCCAGCTCCAACCCGGACAGTCCCACCTCTCGCACCGCGTCCAGCAGCTGATCGCCGTCGGTTACTTCCGTTGCGACCCAGGCAGTCGAAAGCGCAAGCATGCCTCTTCACTCTACTCTGGCTCTGCCGTCGTGTGACCGGCCTAGTAACTCCCTCATGCCGGCGCAAAGACCTTGAGATTATACAAAAGCGCCGGGATAATGTCAAGGGAAACTTCTCCCGCCGCTCCACGCCAAGCACAAGTGCATCAGAAAATCTCTACCTTCAGGTAGCGCGAGGGGTTGGCTTTTAGATCGGTGACGAGCGAGTCAAGGCTGGCCGTCAGCGCGTTCAGGCGCCGGTAAAGCAGGTCATTGTTCATCATCATCCCCAGGCTCCCTTGGCCTTTTTCCAGCCGCGCAGCAATCAGGCTCACGTTCTTGGTCAGCGTGGTGAGCTCCTGGTAAAGGGACGGGTCCTGGACGAAGCGGGCCGCCGTGCCCTGGCCCCTGCGGAGGCTGTCCACCAGCGCTTCGCTGGAGGCAAGGAGCGTAGTAATGCGCGTGTAAAGCTGAGGGTCGGTGAAGAGTCGGGCAGCAGTGCCCTCTCCGGAGCGAATATAGGCCAGGATGCTGCTGGAGATGCGGACCAGGGCCTTCACGTCCACGTACATGCTTGGGTCGTTCACCAGCAGACCGAGGGTCCCCTTGCCCGAGTTAATTTTGGTGACGATGTCGTCAACCGTGGAAAGGGACCGCTTGAGGAGATTGAACGCCGCCACACCTTCATCGATGAGTTTTTCCACATCGAGGGGTTCGGCTGCCTGGAGGTACTCCCCATCCTCCAGGCGCGGCTGGTCCAGTGATCCCATGGTGATGCCCACGTATTTGTCACCCAGAAGCCCCAGCGTGCCGATATGAGCGATGGAGTCCTTGCGTATGCGATCCTTTACTTTAGTGTCGATTTCCAGTTCGATGATAATGCGGTTCTCAGAGATGTCTGGCGAGAACTTGACCGACGTCACCGTGCCGACGCGCACTCCGGCCAGACGCACCGGCGCGCCGGTCTGCAGCCCCTCCACTCGCGACATCATCACTCGTAGGTGGTAACGGTCGGCCAAGAAGCCCTCCTGGCCTCCCACCATCATGATCGCCACCACGATGATGAGCACGCCAATGAACACGGTCAGCCCTACCCGCACCTCATGGCTGAACAAAGGTTCTCGTCTGGTTTTCATTTTGGTCCCGCCAAGAACGTCCGTACAAACTCATTGTCAGAGGCCTGCACCTCCTCTTTGGTGCCCACGGCCACAATAACCCCCTCGTGGATGACGGCCAGGCGATTTGCCACGCTGAAGGCGCTCTCCAGCTCATGGGTTACCACGATTGAGGTCACACCCAATTCGTGCTGCGTTTTTCGGATCAGAGCGTTGATGGTCGTGGCGGTGATCGGGTCCAGTCCAGTTGTGGGCTCGTCGTACAGCATCACGCGCGGCATGGAAATCATGGCCCGCGCCAGCGCCACCCGCTTGCGCATCCCTCCGGAGAGTTCAGAAGGCATGAGCTCTTCTGTGCCCTCCATTTCTACAAAACGGAGGCACTCGGCCACCCGCGCGGCGATCTCCTCCTCGCTCAGGCGAGTGTGCTCCCGCAGCCAGTATGCCACATTCTCGCCTACGGTCAGCGAGTCGAAGAGGGCCGAGCCCTGAAAGAGCATCCCGATCTGGGTCCGAAACGGCACAAGTTGGCGCTCGCTGAGCGAAGTGAGTTCTGTGCCGTCGAACCACACCTCGCCGCTCTCCGGCCTGATGAGGCCGAGCAGAATCTTGAGCAGCACGCTCTTGCCACACCCCGAACGACCGAGGATGACCAGCGTTTCCCCAGCCCGCACCTGCAGCGACAGCCCCCGCAACACCCAATTCTCCCCGAAGTACTTGTGGATGTCGCAGAACTCGATGGTGGCACCGCTTTTGTGTGTGCGCTCCTCACTCATTCAGCTTGCCACCGCAAGATAGAGCTTGGTGAAAAGGAAATCCACCGCGAAGATGAGCACCGAAGTGAGCACCACTGCCTTGGTGGTGGACTCGCCCACACCGCGCGTACCCCCGGTGGTGGACATGCCCATATAGCACCCCACCGTCGCCATGAGCACCCCGAACAGGACAGGTTTAGTGAGGCCCATAACCAAGTCGTCGAAGGTCAAGGCGCGTACCACGGTGACCCAATAGAAGGAACTGCTAATCCCCAACGAGCTCACCGCAACCACGAGTCCCCCCAGAACCCCTACCGCATCAGCGACTGCCGTAAGCACTGGGAGCATCACGGTGGCCGCCACCATGCGGGTGGTGACCAACTTCTTGATGGGGTCCGTACCCAAGGCCCGCATGGCGTCGATCTGCTCGGTCACTGCCATGGACCCAATTTCAGCCGCCATGGCCGAGCCCACCCTGCCGGTGACGATTAGCGCGGCCAGCACCGGCCCCAGCTCGCGCACCAGCGACACACTGAGCAGGGTGCCCACGTACATCTTCGCCCCGTAGATTGCCATTTCATAGCCCGACTGGAGGGCAAGGACCAATCCCGTAAACATCGAGGTGAGCACTACGATCGCCGTGGAACGGACGCCGATCACGTCCATTTGCTCGATGATCGCCCGACCGTAGAGGGGCCTGCGGAAGAGCCCTACCCACCCGTTCAGGAATGTCTCGAACAGACCGTGAAGATGCACGAAGAACGACAGAATCGTCCTTAACATGCTCGCCGGCTCTCGCTTTCTTGGCTAGTGTCTGTCAAGTAAAGGCGCGCTTAAACAGCTGGAAATCTTTGATAACGACCCGGTGTCCTTCGCGATGGAGATAGCCCAACTCCTCGAAATGACCCAAGGCGCGGGAAATGGTCTCGCGCGCGGTGCCTGCCATGTTGGCCAGGTCCTGCTGAATGGGGAGCTTGGGAATCACCATCTCCTGCCCGCGGGGCCGTCCTGTCTTTTCTGCCACGTGGATGAGCGCCATGGCCACACGTCCCAGCGCATCCTTGAGGCTTAGAGTGGAGATGTGCGAATCGCTCATGCGGATACGGCCGGCCAACTCGCGGAGCAGAGCGATCGATATCTGCGGATAGTCCTCCAGTAAGCTCAAAAAGTCGGCGCGCCGCAGCATCAGCAGCTCGGTCTCCACCAAGGCCGTCACGTTCGCAGAACGCCCCTTCCCATCCAGCAGGGCCATCTCGCCAAAAAACTCGCCAGCGTTGAGGATGGACAGAATAACCTCGCGCCCTTCGTCGCTCACGTGCGATACTTTGACGCTGCCGCGTTTGATGATGAAGAGCGACTGCCCGCTCTCTTCCTCCACCAAGATCACCTGGTTTGGCGCACAAGTCTTGCGCACGCACAGCGTGGCTATTCGCTCCAGGTCCTCCTCATCGAGGGCGGAGAAAATGGGAATGGTCTTGAGCAGTCTGGTGTCCATAGCCGCTCCGCGCTTGTCTTGGAACCTCGCAAGTGGTCCTAGCTCTGTGCCGCCACCTCCTTTGGCACTGACACCAGAGTAGGAGAGCCTACCACCACAGGTTACGCCTGCCTGGGGCCGAGGAGTCCACGGGAAAGCATTTCAACCTGTGCAGCCATCCGCTCCACGGTGAACAGGCGTTTGACCCTCTGACGGCCTGCCCGGCCCAGCCTGTGTCGCAGTTCCGCGTCCGTCAAAAGGCGCACTACCGCCTTTGTGAGGCTTGCCACGTCTTGCGGCGGCACAAGGAGCCCGCTCTCACCATCAACCACAATGTCCAGCACGCCATCACTGGCAGTAGAGATAACCGGTACCCCGGCGGCCATGGCCTCGATGACCACCAGCCCGAACGCCTCAGCCCTGGAGGGGAAAGCGAACACATCCATGGCAGCTAAGACAGACGGAATGTCCTGGCGAAAGCCAGCAAAGACTAACCGCGGGCCTAGGTTGAGTTCTGCGGCCAGGCGATAGATTGGCTCAGCCCGAAACTCCTCACCGCGGGTGGTGCCGCCAACCACAAGAAACACGCTTTGCGGCACCTGTCGTGCGACCTCCGCTGCCATGTGCAAGAACTCAAGGTGGCCCTTGCCCGGCTCCAGCCTGCCAATAGTACCGACAACCAGCGCGTTTTCCGCAAAACCAAATTGGCCACGCACGCGCGCCCTTTCCTGCGGTGGGACCCTGAAGCGCGCCAGGTCCACGCCCTGGTGCACCACCGCCACCCGTTCGGGCGCAATGGGGTGGGTGGCAATGAGGTTCTCACGGATAACACGGGAAATTGCCCACACCTGCGCCACGTGGCCATACAACCACCGGTGCGCCGGATCCCGTTTGGGGCGCATGGTGCCCACGTGTTTGATCAGCACCGTGGGCACCCGCCCTGCGAGACGCGCTGCAGGCACCACGGTCCACAGATCCCGAGAGTAATGGCAGTGAATGACCTGCACGTGTTGGGCCCGCAGCAACTGTGCCAGACGCACGATGGCCGCGGGATCGAGATACCCGCGCGGCCGAAAGTGGTGAGGTGCAAACCCCAGCCGCGTCAACTCCCGGTACAAGGGTGTTCCGCGGGCACACGCCACTGAGACTTCGTGGCCACGTCTGCGGAGCAGCGCGGAAAAGGTAGCTACCTGCATCTCCATGCCACCCCACGATGGCGAGGAACACACCTGGAGGATACGCAGCACACCGGGGGGCTCACTCACCTTGTGCTCTCCCCATTCGCTGCTCGATTTCCTCGAGCATCCGGTACACCTCTCGCATCACTGCGTCAGCCTGCTCCTGGAGGACCCGCTTTCTCTCCGGGCCGGACGGCAGCGGCGGAAGCATAATGGGCGCGCCCACCATGAGCGCCACCCTCACTGGCCTGGGGAAGCGCGCCCCGGGCGGCAACGCGCGCCCGGTCCCCCAGACAGCCACAGGAACCACCGGACATCCGGCCAAATGGGCCAACAGCACGAAACCAGTCCGTGCCCGTCCAGGCGGCTGTTGACCCGGACGGCGGCGAGTGCCCTCCGGGGCCATAAACAGCACCTCTCCGGCACGCAACAGGGTCAGCGCATGACCGAACGCCCGATGGTCGCTCGTCTCACGCCGTACCGGAAACATATGCACCGCCCGAAGCCACCACCTTACAACGGGAATGGAAAAGAGCGAGTGTTTGGCCATGGTGTGGACGCGCCGGTTCACCACCATGGTGAGCGCCACCACGTCCAGATGGCTTTGATGATTGATGACACCGATGTACGCGCCGGTGCGGGGCAAACGATACCGCTCAAATACCCTGCCCCGGAAGTAGACACGCGCCAGCACGCGCAAGAAAAGGACCGAAAGCCAGTAGATCATCGCTACCCCGTCAGCACTCCTTCTGCCCTAGGTCACCCCTCCCCATCCCCCTGCTCTCCGGAGGTCACCTCAGACGGGTGCCGGTACAATCCATGCTCGTTGATTAAGCGTTCCACGCCTGGGGGCACCAAGTAGCGAATGCTCTTTCCGCTCCTCACGCGTTCCCGTATCTCAGAGGAGGAGATCTCAACTAACGGCGCAGCAATCAGCGTTGCCTTTGACGCAAACTGGGGGGGCGCCTCGCTGGGGTCAAAACCCGGCCTTGGCACCACGACCACTGCCGACTCGGCGAAGATGCTCTCGGGCTCGCGCCACGACCCCATGTCTTTGAGACTATCGCTCCCGATGATGAGGAAAAGCTCATGCGGCTGCAGCTTGTACTGCTGCCGCAGAGCCCGCACCGTCTCAATGGTATAGGACACTCCACCGCGCCGAATTTCCAGGTCGGAGGCTTCGAACCAAGGGGAACCGGCCGTCGCCAGGCGAACCATTGCCAAGCGTTGCCAGGCTGGAGAAAGCATGCGGTCTGTTTTATGCGGAGGGAGTGCGGCAGGCACAAAAAGTACGCGGTCCAGGCCCATCTCCTCGCGTACCCACTCCGCGACTATCAGATGGGCAATATGGATGGGGTCGAATGTTCCACCGAAAAGTCCCAATCTCATGGCTACCAACCAGCTCGGCCTGTGCGGATTTCCCTCCCAATGGTACTTCTCACTCGCCTCCCCGGAGCGGAGCTCGCCTTCTAGGCCTTCACCTTCTGGGGGGAGGATTAGTCGCGGCCTCCTCGCTTCCCAACTGAGCAGAAAGCTCTTTCAGTCGGCGCCGTACCCGGTCGATCTGCGAGCCGCGGGGGTAACGTTGGGCGTAGCTGGCGAACGCCTCCTGCGCTTCCTTGCGACGGTTTAGTTTCAGCAAACATTCGCCTTTCCAGAAAAGCGCCTTGTCGCCGTACGGCGTGTCATAATAGTTGGCGAGCACGCTATCGAAATAGATCAGCGCGGAGTCGAAGTAACCCATCTTCCTGTAAAGGACACCGTTGTCATAGTCCTTTTTTGCCAACTTGTTACGACATGCCTGCAGATTCGCTTCCACCTCTTTCTTGAGAGGGCTGTCCGGATAGTCTTCAAGAAAACGCTGAAAGTGTTCTATCGCCTTGTGCGCGTTCTCCTGGTCGAGCCCAGAGCTGGGTGAAAGCTTGAAGTAGCTCATGCCGATCTTGTATTCGGCGTCATCCACGTAGGGGGAATTTGGGTACGATTTCAGCAGCCGCTCGTATTCACTGATGGCAAGCACGTACTCTTTCAGTCGGTAATGGCACTCCGCCAAATAGAATTGCGCCTCATCGGCCACTGCACTCCCCTGAAAACTCAGCGTAAGCACCAACAGTTGCTGCTTCGCATCTAGGTAATCCTCCTTCGCGAACATCTGCTTCGCCAGAGCCAAGCGTTCCTCGGCAGTGAGGTTCGGTCGAATCTTCTGCTTCGCACAAGAGGAGGCAAGCAGCACTGCCGCAATCCCCCCTAAGCAAACAAGCGTTCGCACACCTCGCATCTAATCTCCCAGCGTCAGTAGTATTATCGACTCCGATACGCGTAGAAAAGATAGGTCACCACTCCCGTCACCACCAGCACCAAAGCAGGTTCCAAGACTCGTCGCAGCCCTTGGACCTGGGGGAGGTCTCCGTGGGTAAAAGCCATCCGTTCCTCTTCCAGTCGCTTTACCAAGCGAAGCGGCACAGTGTCCTCCACCTGGTGCTCAAAGTCCCTGCTCCACCGCAGTCGTCCGTCCCAGGTCACCTCGCGAAAATGCACCGTCACAGAGGCTGTGCGCGTAATCCGCGCATGCTTCAACAGTCCACCTTGCCGGTCTCGGTATTCGATTCCCACGCCCAGAACGGCAAACCCCAACGTCGAGGCATCCTCCCGGCCCCCCACGTCGGACCTTGCGCTACTATCTTGGGGCACATATAACTGGATGCCACGGACCTGGGCCGCCCGCACAAGTTCCTGTTCCAGGAGCCAATTTGCCTCGTGTCCGGGCGGGAGAGGCCGAAGCACTATCTGTGAGGCCCTCACTTCCGCAATGGCGCGCTCGGCCACCTCCGCGACCGCAGAGCGCAGCAATGCCAAATTGGGCTGGGGGTCGCCTGCGCGCACGCCTTTAGTCAGGCACATGAGCGCTGCCAGGAACCCCACACCGGAGCGCCATAAAGCCCGCTGGCCTCCATGCATGCCTTTGATACTTGCGGCCTTGAGCAAAGTTCCTCACAGTCTGAGCAGCACGGAGAGCAAGTGCCAACGAACTGGACCAGGCGAAACGGCCCGATAGACCAGCGCGTAGTTCACCGCAAAGGCCGGGTGGGCCAATCGCTTTTCAGCCGAAACAAAGGCATTGGTATCGAACAACCCCACCCCGGCGGAATAAACAAGACTCCTGCTCTCCTTTTCCCGAAATGCGCCGCCGCGCAGGGCGAGATGTCCAAACACTATCTGTTCAAACCCCACGTGCAATTCCCGCGAGAGCGGGCTCCCTTCCTCACCTACACTGCGGAGGTCCGCGCTCAGCATGGTGGAGGAAAATGGGTGCCAGGCAAAACCCAGGTTCAGCGACTCGTCCCCGATTCGTTCCAGGGGCTGCCGGGCCGTCTCGAACGAGTCGGGAAGCTCAACATACACGGCACCCACACACACCCGTGGGTCCGGCTGCACCAGCACCCCGTACGAAAACCCTGCCTGCCATAGGCTGTGCCCTTGCTGCCGCAGGTGCCAAACCGTGCTTCCAGCACCGAGGGCCACTTGAGGAGCCAGGCGGAGACGCACAGCCCCAGAGCTGCAAAAAACATCAGCGAAATGACGAAGCTGGAATGCCTCCGGGCCGTGCTGCCGAGGTCCGAATCCGGGGACCTCTTCGCCCCAGGACACCACCAGGTCCAAGGGCGAAAGGGTGACCGCAATCGCCTTCACAAAGGCCGCTAGGGCAATGGCCTGCTCATTGCGGGCTGTGCCCAGATCGGCAGAACGACAAAACGCAACGGCAGGAGCCACGGGATTGAAAAAAACCGCAAAGCGCAGGGTTTGCGGAGTAGCGAAGAGGTCGATCGCTGCCGGATTCATGTTCACCGCACCAAGGTCATCGCGCACCGCCACGCTCGCTCCCCCCATAGACAGGCTACGGCACTTGAGGGTGCTGATAGTAACAAAGCGGTCTTCCTGGGCGCCAGCAGGCACGACTCCCACACAAGCCACCCGTATGAGCACGACGAAGCACAGCAGAGCCAGCGGCAGGCCGCTCCGCCCGGTCATGAGTTCACTCCTTGGCGCTCCGGCTGCGCCTGTACACAAGGTTCTTCCTCCGAACGGCAACCTCGGATCCGCCCCACGAATGGACCTGCTGCTGCCGCCGCCGCGCCTATTGCCGAGGCCACTACCGTGAACACATTTCCGTGCCGCGCATAGAAAGTGTCCTCTCGGCGCAGGGGCACCTCACCCGCCACCACTGCCTCGACAAATATGTCTGTAGCTTGGACAATACGACCGTACGGGTCGATCAACGCTGAAACACCAGTGTTCGCGCACCGGGCGATGGCAATGCGGTTTTCAATGGCCCGAAACACCGCGATCTCCGCGTGCTGGTACATGCCTCCACATAACCACCGTGGAAGGGACGGCCGACCGAACCAAGCGTCGTTGGTAATCACCACCAAAAACTCCGCTCCGCGCACCACGAACTTGCGCACTAGTTCCGGAAACACCGATTCGTAGCAGATCGGCACCGAAAACCTACTGGCCCCCTCTCGATGAGGCATCGTGAACACTACCGCATCTTTGCCTGGAGACCAATTGCCCTCCCCCAGTTCCAAGGCATCCAGAAGCCTCTTCACCAAAGAGAAAGGGAAAGCGTCCTGGTACGGCACCCGTTCTCCGAATGGCACCAACTGCATCTTCGCATAGCGCTGGAGGTCATCCTCGCCAGGCAAGAGTAGGAAGGCCGAGTTGTAGGTGGCAAAACCAGATTCCAGATCGTAGACGTAGTCAGGGGAACCGGTCAGGAGCGGCACGCCAAGGGAATCCACGAGCCGACGCACCCTGTCCATGTCCTCAGGCTCATGGCGCAGGTAGCACGGTGTAGCCGTTTCAGGCCATACCACCAAATCTGGGTTGTGGCAAATCGATCCTCGGGTGAGACGTTCGTACGTGGCAAAGTTGAGCTCTTTGAGTTCGCGGTCCCACTTCAGCAATGGGTCGATATTCCCTTGCACAAGCACCACCCGCAGAGAACGGTCCGGCGCCTTCTCCTTGGACATTACCCGCGTGCCGTACCACCAGGGAAGCGCAAACAGCAGTACGGCACTTGCTGCGTAGGCTAAGGCCGCTCTCCAGTTCCGCCGAGTGAGGATAACACGGTAGAGAAGCACATTGATCGTGGCCACCCAAAATGACACGCCAAAAGCGCTCGTGATATTGGCAAACTGGATGAGCTTCAGGTAGCGCGTCTGGGTATAGGCCAGCAGCGTCCAGGGAAATGCGATTTCTCCCAGCGAGCGGAGAAACTCCACCCCAGTCCAAAGAAAGGGGATAGTCACAAAGGCAATTTCGCCCCACTGCTTGTGGACGAGATGATGAAGCAGCGCGTAGATAGAGAAGTAGAGCGGCAGCACCACGATTGCGGCAAGCCCGCCGGGGAGCGTGACCCAGTTGATCCAGTACAGGGTCCCCACGCTCACAATCAGGCCACAGAGGTAGCTCCAGCGAAAGGTCTCGCCAAAGGTCTTGCCTCTGAGCAGAAAGAAAAACGGGATCAGCGAGACGTAAGCCAAAAACCCCACGTGGAAAGGTGGGAATGCCAACGTCAAGCTAATCCCTGTCAAGAGGCAAAGAATAAGGTTAGTTCTCATGAAGCGCACATCCGTCGCGAATGAAGGTCTTTGGCGTGCAAGCAAGCGTATCTCTGTGTTCGGTGCATTGGGTCCTTGTGTGGGTGCCAGGTAGCGGTTATCGCTTTTGACTGTCCAGGTAGGCCTGGAGGAGCATCGTAGCGGCCACCTGATCCACCCGTTCACGATGGCGGCTTGGCGAGCTTCCCATCTCCTGCATGGCGCGCTGGGCAGCCACGGTGGTGAGCCGCTCATCCCAACGAACAATGGGCACGGTGACCAGTGTGGCAAGCCTGCCAATGAACTTTTCCACCTCTTCGGTGGCGCTGGTAGTGCTGCCGCGCATGCTTAGCGGCAGGCCGACGACCACTGTCTGCGCCCGATACTCTCGCACCAGGTGTGCCACCAGGGTCGCAGCGTGTGCCAAGCCGCGATGGGTGAGCGTGGGCAACCCCTGCGCAATATGCCCGGTGGGATCACTCACCGCCACACCCACCCGACGCCTGCCGTAGTCAACGGCCAGAATACGGATCTCTGTCACCGTGCCTGCCACACTCACTTGGAGGCCTTTGCTTCGGCCTCAAGCTCGGCCAAAGGCCTTTTCAGCGCCTCCTTCAGAAGCTTGCCGGCTTTGAAGTGAGTCTTGCGCCGTGCCGGAACGTAGATGATATCGCCGGTCTTGGGGTTCCGAGCTTTGGGCTTCGGCTTCGTGGTTTTCACCTCAAACACACCAAAGTCCCGAATTTCGATGCGCACCTCGGGGTCCGCTTCCTGCATGAACTCACGCAGCGCGGTAAAGACGCCGTCTACTACCTTCTCAACTACGTAGATTCGTTCCCCGACGTTCTTGGCTGTCCTTTTCGCTACGTCCTTCTTGGTGATGGTCCTCTTCATCTACGCGTCTCCTTGTTGGTGAACAACTGTTGCAATCCTAACCCTGGGGTGTAGCGAGCGCTCCTTTAGTTGCCGGCATCGACCTTCTGCTGGGAGGAAGGTTCCATGCGGGTCACGCTCACCACACCCTGTACCTTGCTAATGCGGCTGATGATGCGATTGAGATGATGCAGGTTCCGTACCTGCACAATGATGAACCCGCTCGCCAGAGCGTCCTCCTTCTTCATGTTGACGCTCACGATCTCGGTGTCGGAATCGGTAATGGCTTTTGATATGTCGGCCAGCAACCCCTTGCGGTCCTCACTCAGCACGTACAGGCTGACCAGGAACAACTTGTCCCGGTCCACGTCCCACTCCACCTGCACGTGCCGCTCCGGCTCTTCCATGAGTTTGAGCACGTTGTTGCAATCGGTTCTGTGGATTACCACGCCCCGGCCCCGCGTGACAAAGCCCCAGATGTGATCGCCAGGCACCGGCTGACAACACTTGGCAAACTCGATGAGCACATTATCCACCCCCTGCACGCGCACCCCCTTTGCCGAGCCGCGCGCCCGCTGCAAGAAGCGCTGCAGCAGGGATTGGTCCGAGGGCTCTTCCGGCTTTGGTTCGGCAGGCAGAAGTTTGCGGATGACGTTGTCCACTTGTATGTCGCCCTGCCCGATGGCGGCGTAGAGCTTCTGCTCGTCAGAAAAACCATAGCTTTGCGCCAGTCCGGGCAGGTCCACCCGATCGCGACTAATGTGATGCTTGTTCAACGCCTCACGCAGCAAGTCCTCACCGATACGGACACTGCTTTCGAACAGAGATTCCCGGACCCACCGTTTGATGCGGTTGCGAGCTTTGGTGGTGCGCACGAACTTGATCCAGTCCGGGTTTGGCCGTTGCGCGGGAGAGGTGATGATCTCTACTGTGTCCCCGCTCCGCAGCTGGTAGTCCAGAGGAACGATCCTCCCATTGACCTTGGCGGCGATGCAGTGCAGGCCGATGTCGGTGTGCACGTCAAAAGCAAAGTCCACCGGCGTGGAACCCACAGGAAGTTTGTGCAGGTCGCCTTTTGGCGTGAAGACAAACACCTCGTCTCGGTAGAGGTCGATCTGCAGATTCTCTAAGAAATCGGCCGGTTCGTGCGTCTCCGCTTCCCAATCGAGGAATTGGCGCAGAAAGGTCAGATACTTGTCGAGCTCATCCTCCTTGACCTTGCCCTCTTTGTACTTCCAGTGCGCGGCAATGCCGTCCTCTGCAATCCGGTGCATTTCCCGGGTGCGGATCTGAATCTCCACCATGCGTCCGTCCGGCCCGACGACGGTGGTATGCAGCGATTGATAGCGGTTGGACTTGGGGATAGCGATATAGTCTTTGAAACGATCGTGTACAGGCGTAAACAGGCTGTGCACAATGCCCAAGGCGCCGTAACACTCTTCAACCCGGTCGACGATGATGCGGATAGCGAACAAGTCGTAGATTTGTTCAAAAGGCACGCCTCGCTTATGAATTTTGTTGTAGATGCTGTAAAAGTGTTTCGGCCGGCCGGTGATGGTAGCGCGTATACCTGCGTCTTTGAGCGCCTTCCGAATCGGGCGAGCTACCCTTTGGATGTATCGCTCGCGCTCAGCACGACCTTCACGCACAAGCCTGCTCAGTTCCTCATAGGCCTGAGGATCAAGATACTTTAGCGCCAGGTCCTCCAGCTCCCAGCGGATCTTCGCTACGCCCAATCGGTGAGCCAATGGCGCATAGATGTCTCGGGTTTCCCGGGCAACCTGCTCCCGCCTCTTTTCGGGAAGGTACTGCAACGTGCGCATGTTGTGCAGGCGGTCGGCGAATTTGATCAGGATCACCCGTACGTCCTTAATCATGGAGAAAATCATCTTGCGAAAGTCTTCCGCCTGCCGCTCCTCGAAGGTGTCGAAGCCCAGGCCGCCGATCTTCGTCACCCCGTCCACCAGCCCGGCAATGGTGGGGCCAAACTCTTTCTCTACCTCCTCCAGCGTGGTGCCGGTGTCCTCGGCCACATCGTGCAGGAATCCAGCGGCGATGGTGTCCGGGTCGAGCCTGAGATCCACCAGAATCTCTGCCACGGCCAGCGCGTGCTCAAAGTAGGGGCGACCGGATTTGCGCAGTTGGTCTTTGTGCGCGCGATAGCTAAACTGGCATGCGCGGTCGATGAGGTCGGTATCGGCCTTGGGATTGTACCGTCGCACCCGGCGGATGAGGGCGTCGCACGCTTTTCGGTACTTCTCTTCCACGATTGGTTCAGCCCATCCTCGTGCGTGTCAGAACACTTCTTCTGGCGGCACTAACCCCACCTCCGCCGCTGGGTTGGCAAACATTACGTACTCCTTGACAAAGGTGAGGTTGACGGTTCCGGTAGGACCGCTTCGCTGCTTGCCAATGATGACTTCTGCCGTCCCTTCTTGCTCAGGCGCCCTGTACACCTCTGGCCGATAGAGAAACAGCACCACATCGGCATCTTGTTCGATGGCGCCCGATTCACGCAGATCGGAAAGGATAGGACGGCGGTCGCCGGCGCGCGTCTCCACAGCACGAGACAGTTGCGACAGGGCCACCACCGGGATATTCAACTCCTTGGCCAGCGCCTTCAGCGACTGGGTGATCATAGAGATCTCTTGCTGGCGGTTCTCCGCCTGGCTTGGTCCCCGCACCAACTGCAGATAGTCGATAATGAGCAGGCCCAGATTGTATTGAGCCTTCAGGCGACGGGCCTTGGCGCGAATTTCCAGCACGCTGATGGCTGGCGTATCGTCAATAAAAATGGGGGCCTCGGCCAGGTGGCCCACTGCCAGGCTCAGGCGCGGCCAATCTTCGTCAGCCAGTCGCCCAGTGCGCACCAGGTGCTGATCGACGCGGGCGGCTGTGCAAAGCATGCGCAAGGCAAGCTGGTGTCTGGCCATTTCCAGGCTGAAGATGCCCACCGTGACCCCGGCGTTGATCGCCGCGTGGTGGGCTATGTTCAAGGCAAAGGCTGTCTTGCCCATGGAAGGGCGCCCGGCAATGATGATGAGCTCGGAGTTCTGCAGTCCGGCGGTCAGCTCATCGAGGCGGGTGAACCCCGTGGGTACACCGGTGACCCCTCCGTGCCGCCGGTGAAACTGCTCAACTACGTCAAAAGTCTCGTGCATGATGCGGTCGATGCTCTCGAACCCCCTGCGGAGGCGCCGCTCTGCGAGCCGGAAAATCTTCTGCTCCGCCTGGTCGATCAGCTCATACGCCTGCTCCTCGCCCTCATAGGCCTGAGTGCTTATCTCGTTGGCCACTTCGATGAGTCTGCGCCGCAAGGCCTTTTCCAATACGATCCTGGCGTGGTACTCGACGTTGGCCGCCGAGGGGACGCGTTCCACCAACTCCGTGAGGTAGTAGGAGCCCCCCACCTCGTCGAGCTCCTTGCGCTTTGCCAGCTCATTGCTCAAGGTGACGATGTCCACCGGCTCGTTGCGTTGGTGCAGCGCGAGGGCGGCACTGAAGATCTTGCGATGGGCAAGCCTGTAGAATGCCTGCTCGTCCAGGAGTTCTATAGCCTTCCCAAGCGCTTCTTCCTGCAACAGAATCGCACCCAGGACGGCCATCTCTGCTTCTAAACTTTGAGGGGGCACACGCTCGCCCGCTTCCGGGAGGGGCCTGCTTTGGGCGGAAGTCCGTTCACGTGCCATATGGTTTCATGCCCTCATTCCGATAAACATCTTCATGCCTTTGCCGAACTGGCGCTGCCGTACTTTTGCTCGTAAAGCATCCGGAGCATCCGCAGGTCTTGGCGCGCAGGCTCCTCAAATTGGGGTGCACGGAGAATCGCCGCCGGGTGGTATGTGACGATCAAGCGCGCGCCTGCGCACCCGTGCACCACCCCCCGCAGTTTGTTCAGCGGTGTGGTGGTATTCAGCAAGGTGTGCGCCGCAATGCGCCCAAGAGCAACGATAAAGTCCGGGGCAATGAGCTCGATCTGCTTTCGCAAGTAGGGAAAGCAGAGGGCGATTTCTGTGGGGAGCGGGTCGCGGTTCTCAGGAGGCCGGCACTTGAGGATATTTGCGATGTAGACCTCCTCGCGCGCAAAACCGCTTTCTCTGAGCAGACGGGTCAAGAGTTGTCCTGCCCGGCCCACAAATGGCTCACCCAGCCGGTCTTCGTCGGCTCCAGGGGCTTCGCCGATGAGCATGACGCGCGCGTGAGGATTCCCGACGCCAAACACAAAGTGCGTGCGTCTCTCCGCCAAAGGGCACTTCCGGCAGTGGCGAATCTCCTCGTAGTAAGCTCGGAGCGGATCGGCTGTAGGCACTGCAGGAGCTTGCGCACGGGCAGGCACAAACACCTCTGGCCCGTACAGCTCGGCGTGCTGCCGCAAGAAGCGCTCCACAAGCTCACGATCTGTCTCGTCAATGCCTCCCATGGCCTCTTCGCCCTACAAGCTGCTGGCATCCCCCCTCTTCGCCAAGAGCTCGACCACGTGCCCCAAGATTACCCGTGCAACCTCGCGCTTGGACATCAACGGCAGGCGCAGCACTGTCCCATCCCGCTTGATGAGGGTTACCTTGTTAGTGTCGGTGCCAAAGCCGGCACCTTCCTCCATCGGGTTGTTGAGCACAATCATGTCGAGATTCTTTGCACTCAACTTCGCAGTGGCGTTTTCCAGTTCATTTTCTGTCTCCACTGCGAAACCCACCAGAAGCCGCCGTTCCTTGTGCCGACCAATGCTGGCAAGGATGTCTTCAGTCCGTTCCAGCTCCAGGGCCACACGCTCCAGGCCCTTTTTCAGTTTGTGGGGACTCACATGCTTGGGCCGAAAGTCCGCCACGGCGGCAGCCATGATGAGCACGTCCGCCTCCGCAATTGCCGCCCGCACTGCCTCAGCCATCTGGGCGGAGGTCCGCACACTTTCGCAAGTGACACTGGAGAATGGCCGTTCTGCGCTCGGGCCGGTGATCAAGTGCACCTCCGCTCCCATGAGCGCGGCCACCTCGGCAAGAGCAAAGCCCATCTTACCGGAGGAACGATTGGTGACAAAACGCACCGGGTCTATGTCCTCTTCGGTGCGCCCCGCGGTTACGACAATGCGGTGGCCCGCTAACTCCTTTGAGCCGAGCAGGACCGACTTGACTGCGTCAAGGATGCGCTCCTTGTCCGCAAGACGCCCCCATCCCTCTTCGCCGCAGGCAAGGTCCCCTGCTTCTGCATCCACAAAGAGGTACCCAAGGCGCTTCAGCTGTTCCACATTCTGGCGGAACACCGCCTTGGCGTACATTTCCTTGTTCATCGCCGGGCAGAAGACAACAGGTGCAGTCGTGGCTGCGACCATGGTAGTCAGGAGGTCGTCGGCCACTCCCGCTGCCACTTTTGCCACGCAATTGGCAGTGGCCGGGGCGATCACCACCACCTCTGGCCAGCGCGCCGCCTCGATGTGAATGGTGCCCCCCTTTCCGGCTGCCGGAAAGAGTTCCGTCAGCACCGTGTTCTCACTGAGCGTCTCGAAGGTCAGCGGGGTGACGAACTGACATGCGGCCTTGGTCATCACCACGCGTACCTCGGCGCCTTCCCGTTTCAGGGCCCGGACAAGCTCACAGCTTTTGTATGCCGCGATGCCGCCCGTGACGCCGACCAGCACTTTTCTGCCCTGGAATAGCATACCTGCTTACTCTTCCTCGCGTGCCTCCGCTGCACCCTCTGCTGGCTTCTCCTCCTCACGCTCGACGTAGGTGTAGCGCAGTTTGCCCTCCAGGAACTCCTGCAGGGCCTGGGTGGTCGGCCTCGGCAGCCGCATGAAGGGTCTGTGGATTGGTTCACGCGGCTGGTCGTCGTCAAGGAGATCGTCCTTGGTGTCCGCCATCAATTCCCGCATTTCCCTCTCCACCAGCTGCTTCTGCTCGTCGTTGATCTGTCTGGCGCGCTTGGCGATGATGACCACCGCCTCGTAGACACTCTCCGCGTGCTTTTCGATGTCTTCCAACGCAATCTGGTACAGCATCAGTCCTCAGCCTCCTTACTGGCTTCCACAGTGTGTGGCGCTTGTCCTTTCCTTGTCACGTGCGCGCGCTGGGCGCCTGCAACCAGCTTTGCCACGCGCGCAACCGTTCTTTCCAGGTCTCTATTAACCACCACATAGTCATAGTTTCGCGAGGCAGCCATCTCCATGGCCACCCGCTCCAGTCGCTTGGCGATCTCTGCGGCCCCTTCGGTGCTCCGCTTCATCAGCCTCTCGCGCAGCACCCGCATAGACGGCGGCTTGATAAAGATGAGCAGCGAACGGTCCGGAAACAGGTGCCGCACTGCCTGCCCACCCTTCACATCGATGGCCATCAAGACCGCTTTGCCCTGGCGGAGCGGTTCCTCAATGGACCGACGAGGGGTGCCATACAAGAAGCCATGGACTTCAGCCCACTCCACCAGCTCGCCGCCGTCCCTCATCTGCGCAAACTCGGCCGGGCTCACGAAGTAGTAGTGAACCCCGTGTTGTTCGCCTGGTCGCGGCGGGCGAGTAGTTGCGGTGACTGCATACACGAACCTCTCGGGGTCACGTTGCAGCAGGCCCTGGACCACCGCCGTCTTTCCCCCGCCCGAAGGGGAGGAGATCACCACCAACAACCCGCGCGTGTCAACCGAGGGCCGCTTCATCGCTCTCCTGCGCCATGGCGGGCAAGGGCTTCGCTAGGCGTTGCAAAATAGTGCGCGGCACGTTCGCCGACAAAACCACCTGGTTGCTGCTCATGACCAGCACGGTACGCGTGCGCTTGCCCGCGGTGGCATCCACCAGTCGCCCTTGTTCCCGCGCCTCGCGGATCATCTGCCGAATGGGCTTGGAGTTGGCCACGACCACAGCCACAATCTTGTCGGCAGCTACGTAGTTGCCGTGCCCAATGCCGACCATTACCATCGCCGCGGATCTCCTCACTCTATGTTCTGGACCTGTTCGCGGATCTTCTCCACTTCGTCCTTGAGCTCTACCACCAGGTGAGAGATGTCCGCATCGGCCGCCTTGGCTCCGATGGTATTGGCCTCGCGCTGCATTTCTTGCAGCAAGAAGTTCAGCCGCCGGCCTGGGGGCTCATCCCCGTCCATCGAGGCCAGGAAGAGCTTGGTATGGCTGTGAAAGCGGACGCACTCCTCGGTCACGTCCATACGGTCCGCCAGAATGGCCACCTCCTGCGCAAGGCGGTTCTCATCCACCGACACATCCTGCGCGAGGGCCTGAACTCGGGCGCGGAAACGGTGCATCAACTCGCCTGCCCGCTCTTGGGACAGGGCTTCGATGCGGCCGACCTTCTCCTCCAGCAGGGCAATCCTCTTCTCGAGGTCCCGACGGAGTTCGGCCCCTTCCTGGGCGCGCATGGCGATCATTTGCTCCAGGGCCATGCCCAGAGCCCGCTCCGCCACCGCCCATGCCTTCTCCGCACGCTCCTGGTCGCTCTCCACGCCGAAGATATCGGGCAGGCCAACCAGATGATCCAGACGCACACGGTCCTGGAGCTGCAGTTTCTCGTTCAGCTCCTCCAGGAGATGCTTGTAAGCCTGCGCCATGTCCAGGTCGACCTTGAGACCAAGAGCAGAGTTGTTCTCCATCTTGACGGCAACGGACACATTCACGCGTCCACGCGTAACATGACGCCGGACGATCTCTTTGACCTCCTGGTCACGGTTGGCCAAAAACCGCGGCAGGTGCACGGAGACGTCCAGAAAGCGATTGTTGAAGGCACGCACCTCGGTAGTGGCCTCGATGCCATCCTCGCTCCACACCGCCGTGCCGAAGCCCGTCATGCTGGCAATCATGGTATCCCTCGGATGTCCACAGAGAACTCCCCCCACGCGCCCAGGCTGCTTTCGGTGCACGGGACGTTGATTATAGCAATTTTTCAGCTCTTTGTCAACCGAAATCTTCTGTTTGGGCTAATGTTTTCAAGATATTAAGCCACGCGCCTCCACTTCCCGGCTGATGGCCGCATAGCGTGTGCGCTAACCCACCTGGTCAGGCACATCATTTTTCTCGCCGCCCAAACTTTTCTTTCTGGATGGTAAGCTGAAGAGAGATGCGATGCGTGGCACCGAGCTGGTCATGGCTCAGGTAGGCATAGTCGACATCCAGCTGGGGTAACCTTACTCCAAGGCCGAAGGTAAGACGGCCCACGTCGCTGCCGGCGCGCAGGGCCACCGCCTGGCGGAATGCATACTCTATCCCAAAATGCCAGTCAGCGCTTGCTTGCCCTAGACTCATCTGCGCGGCGCTCTTCCTCCCCTCGAACTTGATGTCCACATCCACCGCCGGGGTGATGGTCCCGCGGAGCCAGCGAACAGACAACGGGTAGGCCAGGCCCCACTTGGCGGTGGGCAAGACAAACTCCCGCGTACCCGTTGAGTCCCACACCAACACCGTGGTGGTCACATCCTGCACCACGCCTCCAATGACCAGATGCTCGATCGGATTCCACCGCGCGCCCAGGTCGAATCCCACCCCCCAGGCAGCAAATGAACCCACGCCCTTATGCACTACTTTGGCCGTCGCGCCGTAGGAGATGGAGCTGGAGCGTGCTCGCGCCACCGACACGGCCCACACCCACTCGGCGTCGGTGACATACTTCTCGATATAAGGCGTGTTGCGCACCACCACGCCGTTTTCCGTGTACAGCTCGCCAAGGGCCAGCTCCGGGTTGCGCAGTCGCGTGGTGATGGGGATGTCATCTACGGCTGTGCGGGTGATGGTGAGGCCAACCGCCAGCGCATGGCCCAGAGGGAGGGCCGCTCCGACATAGTCATAGTTGACTACGCCGGCAAAGCGCTCCGCGTGCATGGCTGCCAGCTGGGGGAAGGTCACCCATGCCAAGCCGGCCGGGTTCCAATAGCCAGCTGTCACGTCCTTGGCCACGGCCACGTGCGCCCCTCCCATGCCCAGGGCGCGGGCCCCCACGCCCACACTCATGAACTCGCCTGCGTACTTGCCCACCCTCCACTGGCCGGCCAACACCGCTTGCGCCAGCAGAAGGATGGTCACGACCACTTTTGCCATGTTCTGCGCTAACACCAATACCTCAGTGGCAAAAACCCTACTGTTCGCACGCTGACCCTGATGCAATCTACAAAAGGCGCCGGCGAAAATCAAGGCCTTTCGTGATCGTGGCCAAAAAGAAACAAGCCGTTACGGCTTTTCGCCATCAACCTTCTTCTTCAACTCGAAGAGTTTGTTCAAAGCCTGGAGCGGCGTGAGGTTATTCACGTCGATGTTGCGGAGTTCTTCCGCCAGCTGTCGTTCCTGGGCGGCAAAGATGTCCAACTGCAGCTGCTGTGCCCTCTCCTCGGAAGACGGTCGCCGCAGCGCAATCTTGGGCTCCTCGGTGGGGGTCAGGGCCTCGGCCTCCAAGTTGGCTAGAATCTCCTTCGCCCGGTCGATAACCTCCTTGGGCAAGCCTGCCAGCTGCGCCACGTGGATGCCGTAGCTGTGGTCACATCCCCCTTCAACAATCTTGCGCAGGAACACGATTCTGTCGCCCCACTCTTTGACGGCAACGTTGTAGTTCTTCACCCGAGGTAAAATCAGCGCCAGCTCTGTAAGTTCGTGGTAATGCGTGGCAAACATCGTCTTCGCGGCCAGCCGGGGGGTATTGTGGAGAAACTCCGCTACCGCCCACGCGATTGACAGCCCGTCAAAGGTGCTGGTACCACGCCCGATTTCGTCCAGCAAAATGAGGCTGCGAGGTGTGGCGTTGTTCAATATGTTCGCCGTCTCGTTCATTTCCGTCAAGAAGGTGCTTTCCCCTCCTGCCAGGTTGTCGGAGGCGCCGACGCGGGTGAAGATCTTGTCCACAATGCCGATGTGAGCCTCCGCGGCCGGCACAAAGCTGCCCATCTGCGCCATGATCACAATGAGACCTACCTGCCGCAGGTAGGTGGACTTGCCCGCCATGTTTGGCCCGGTGATGATCAGAATCTGGTCGCTGGAACTGTCGATAAACAGGTCGTTCGGGACAAAGGCCTGCCCTGCGGGCAGCAGTCGCTCGATCACCGGGTGCCGACTGTCCTTGAGCCGAATGGCGGTGGACTCGTTGATTTCTGGGCGGACGTAGCGGTTGTTGACCGCCACCTCCGCAAGGCTAACCAGGCAGTCCAGTTCAGCAATGAGTCTGGCGTCGAGTTGCACGACTTCGGTCTGGAGGGCTGTGCGCTTGCGGAGCTGATCAAACAGCTCGTACTCTAACACCGCAATTTTCTCTTCCGCCCCGAGGACTTTCTCCTCGTACTCCTTTAGCTCAGGAGTAATAAACCGCTCCGCCCCAACGGTGGTTTGCTTGCGCACATAGTCTGGGGGCACTTTGGAGAGATGTGGCTTGGTGACCTCGATGTAGTATCCGAACACCTTGTTGTAGTTCACCTTGAGGGAGGGGATGCCCGTGCGCTCGCGCTCGCGCGTCTGGAGTTTGGCAATCCAATCCTTGCCGGAAAAGGCGATGGCGCGCAGCTCGTCCAGCTCTTTGCTGTAACCGGCGCGGATGATCCCCCCCTCGGTGAGGAGAAGCGGTGGGTCATCCACTAAGGCCCGCTTCAGCTCCTCCACCAACGGGCGAAGCTCCTCGAGTCCATCGCGGATGTGACACAGCTGGGCACTTTCCAGGGGAGCCAAGGTGGTGCGCAGCTCCGGGACAAGAGTCAGGGTGCGCATTAAGGCGTTGAGGTCGCGGGCGTTGGCCCGGCCTGTGTTCACCCTGGCCATCAAGCGTTCCAGGTCGCCAACGCGACGTAACAAGTCACGCAGCTTTTGCCGCAGTTCCCCGTGCGCCACCAGCTCCTCCACCGCGTCCAGGCGACGCTCGATGGCAGACTTGTTGGTCAGGGGCCGGAGAAGCCATTGCACCAACATGCGTCCACCCATAGGGGTCAACGTTCGATCGAGGACCGAAAGGAGCGTGGCCCTGGCCCCCCCTGGGTTCATCGGCGCCACCAGCTCCAAATTTCGCCGCGTCGCCGCATCCAGTCCCAGGTAGTCCGCTTCGTTGAGGCGCGCCAGCCGGTTGAGGTGTTTAAGCTCGTTCTTTTGTGTCTCCTTGAGATAGTGCACTACTGCGCCGGCTGCCGACACCCCTGCGTCAAGGTCTTCACAGCCAAATCCCCGCAAGGAGGTGGTGCCGAAATGTTGCGTCAAGACCTCGTAGGCATACTCGCGATGAAAAATCCATTCCTCACACTTTGAAACCATGGCCTGCAGGCCGGGCCCGAGTTGTTCCACAACATAGGACAACTGCTCCTCGCTGACCAACAACTCGGCAGGTTCGGCGCGCGCCACCTGTTCCCTGAGCTGGCTCGTGGGGAATTCGCCGGCAACAAAGTCACCGGTGGACACGTCGGCAGCGGCCAGCCCAAACGTTTGACCTTTGAGATATACGGCCACCAAGAAATTGTTGCGCTTGGTCTCTAGTAGCCCATCGGTGAGCACTGTGCCGGGGGTGACCACTTCCAATACATCCCGCTTCACCACCACCTTGGCCTTCTTGGGGTCTTCGACTTGCTCGCAGATGGCCACCTTGTACCCCGCTTTCACCATTTTCGTCAGATAGCTCTCCAAGGCGTGGTGAGGAAAACCTGCCAGCGGCACATTGGCTGCCTTGCCGTGCGCCCGGCTGGTCAGCGCAATACCCAGCACCTGGGCCGCGATTTTGGCATCGTCGTAGAACATTTCGTAAAAATCGCCCATGCGGAAAAAGAGGATGGCATCGCGGTACTGCGCTTTCAGGCGCAGGTACTGCTTCATCAGCGGAGTTTGGCCCTCAAACGCCGGCACTGTTGCGGAAGAAGATGACACGACTCTATCAGGCATGGGGAAGACTATCTCAGGATTTCAGACTGGGCGCAGCTCTTCTCCCCAGTGGAGCTTGAGCCTCAAGACCTCATAGAAACGTCGGCGGCGCGTAGCAATCCAACGCACCGGATAGTCAGCGGCACGGATCTCCACCTCCTGGCCGCTGCGCAACACACACCCCGTCTGGCCGTCGGCGGTGAGATTGATCCGCTCCTCCTCACTGCTGGCGCTCACCCGCACCACGCTGTCCGGAGGGATGACCACGGGACGAGCCCCGAGCGAATGCGGACAGAGGGGGGTGATGATGAGCACGCGCATGGTGGGGATGACAATCGGCCCGCCGGCTGCCAAGGAGTAGGCCGTAGAACCGGTGGGGGTGGCGATGATGAGCCCGTCGGCCACATAGGTGTTGAAGTAGACATCGTCCACATAGGTACGAATCGCGATGATGCGGGGCGAGCCGCCTCTGTCGATGACCACATCATTGAGCGCGTGAAATACGTGACCGGGCTCGTCACTCACGGTGGCGCGCAACAACATCCGTTCGATCACGTCGTACTGCCCGCTGAGCACGTCCTCCAGGCATGGGAAGAGTTCTTCGATGCGCACCTCGGCGAGGAAGCCCAGGCCACCAAGGTTGACGCCCAGGATCGGTACCCCCAGGTGCCCCACCGTCCTGGCCACGGAAAGAAAGGTACCGTCCCCACCCAAGGCGATTACCACGTCGCTTCTTCGCCCCAGCTCTTCCACCGCGGCCCAACTTGAGGCCGGTACGCTCACGTCCACGACCTGCCGGATGTCGTCTGCCAATAGGAAAGGGGTGTGGTGCTTGCCCAGCCAACGCACCAGGCGGGGGACGACCTCGCGCACCATCGGCTTGGTGGTGTTGGCGACGATGCCCAGCTTCACTGCCTCACCTCGCTCTCAGCTCACTGCCCGGGCGGCCGGACTATGGACCAGGTGCATCGTCTCTTTCCATGCCCGCAGCGTTGCTTTGCCGATTCCTTCCACGTCGAGCCCGACGTGGGCGTGGAGCTCCTTCAGGGTGCCATGGGGTACGAACTGATCGGGCAGACCCAGGCGTAGCAAGCGGACGTGGCCGAAGCCGTGGTCTGCAAGCCACTCGCCCACTGCGCTGCCAAACCCTCCCACCACCGTGTTGTCCTCTGCCGTGACCAGGAGCTGATGGCGTTCAGCCACCTGGCGGAGCATAAGCTCATCCAGCGGCTTAAGGAAACGTGCGTTAATGACCGTACAATCAATGCCCTGCTTTGCTAGCCGCTCTGCGACTTCCAGACAGCGATAGACCAACGGTCCGAGGGCGAGAAATGCGATGTCCTGCCCGCTGCGCAGGCACTCGCTGGTGCCGATGGGCACCAGCGCAGGGTCACTGTCCATCGGCACCCCCACGCCTTCACCCCGTGGGTAACGCAGGGCAATGGGGCCATCGTAGTCGACCGCAGTCCAGAGCAGGCGCCTTAGCTCGTTCTCGTCTTTTGGCGCCGCAACGACCAGGTTCGGCACGCTGCGCAAGTAGGAGAGGTCAAAGGAACCGTGGTGCGTCGGGCCATCGTCTCCCACCAGCCCACCCCGGTCAAGGGCAAAGACCACCGGCAATTTCTGCAGGGCAATGTCGTGGATTATCTGGTCATACGCTCGCTGCAAGAATGTGGAATAGATGGCCACCACCGGCTTGAGCCCTTGTGTGGCCAATCCACCGGCGAAAGTGACGGCGTGAGCTTCTGCAATACCCACGTCGAAAAAGCGGTCTGGGAAGGCCTCATGGAGCCGCCAAAGACCTGTGCCCAACTCCATGGCCGCCGTAATACCGACCACCTTCGGGCGCTTGGCGGCGATCTCTACCATGGTTTCGCCAAACACCTCGGTGTACGTGCGGTTCTTGTGCGGCGCCGCGGTTTCGCCGGTGTGGATCTTGAAAGGCCCCAGTCCGTGGAACCGGGGGGCGTCTTTTTCCGCAGGCTCGTAGCCTTTCCCCTTGGTGGTGAGCACATGCAAGAAAATGGGTCCTTTCAAGCGGCGCACCTCGTTCAGTACTCGCACGAGAAGGGCGAGATTGTGCCCGTCGATCGGCCCAAAATAACGGAACCCGAGGCGCTCAAAAAGGAGGCCCGGCACCACCAGTGCCTTGAGACCCTCTTCCAGTCGGCGCA
Source organism: candidate division KSB1 bacterium (assembly GCA_034506335.1). Classification (NCBI taxonomy): domain Bacteria; kingdom Pseudomonadati; species Candidatus Zhuqueibacterota bacterium. The sequence continues at coordinate 30,749 of JAPDPR010000003.1, read as the reverse complement.
CCGCGGTGCGGATATGCCCACCCAGATGGGAGAGCTTTCCGGTAAGCTCCCAGATGTCGCGCTTAAGCACGTTGTAAGCCGGTGCGGTGATGAGCTGCGTCAAGTATTCCGCCAAGGCCCCCACATTGCGGGAGATGGACATGCGGTTATCATTGAGGATGACCAGCAGGTCGCGCTTCAGGGCACCCGCATTGTTCAGCCCTTCGAAGGCCAGGCCCCCGCTCATCGAGCCATCCCCAATCACCGCCACCACGGCGTAGTCTTCCTTGGCCAAATCGCGCGCGCAGGCGATCCCCAACGCTGCGGAAATCGAGGTACTGGCGTGCCCGGTGCCAAAGACGTCGTACGGGCTCTCCTCCCGCCTGGGGAAACCGCTGATGCCGCCCCATTGCCGGAGCGTGGCGAACTGCTCCCTTCGGCCCGTGAGAATCTTGTGCGGGTAGGACTGATGTCCCACGTCCCAGATGATCTTGTCGCGCGGGGTATCGAAGACATAGTGCAATGCCAGGGTAAGCTCCACCACACCCAAGCTCGGCGCCAGGTGACCGCCAGTGCAGCTCACGGTGGAGACGATGAACTCGCGCAGCTCCTTTGCGAGCTGGCAGAGCTCGGGAATGTCCAGGTTGCGCAGGTCGGCAGGGGAGTTGATCCGGTCCAAGAGAGGGTATGTTGCTTGCCGTTGTTCCATGGTCTACGGCCCGCCCCGGTTCACACCAACTCCAGCTGGAAACCGTCGTCCTTCTTGACAAGGACCTTCAATTTGGCTTCCGCTTCGTTGAGCCGGGCTTGGCAAAACTTTGCCAATTCAGTCCCCTCCTCGAACAAGCGCAACGATTCCTCCAAGGTGCTCTCGCCCCGCTCCAAGATCTGCACAATCTCTTCCAGGCGCCGCATGGCGCTCTCAAACGTCCTTTTCTCTGGCATGCGTTCCTCACCCTTGTTGCTCGCGCGCCCTTCGGAGTGCGGAGAGCTCGCTCAGGGGCGCATTTGGCACCACTTCGCTCACCTCAGTCGTTAACCGCCCATGGGCCAGTTGTACGCCCACTGCCTCGCCCGCGGCCACCTGCGTGGCAGTTCGTACTACCTCGCCGCTGTCTATGCGGAAGCAGATGGAGTATCCGCGGGCCAAAACCGCCTGCGGACCCAGCGCGGCAAGGCGGCTGGCCAAGCTCTGGTGGCGTTGGCTGGCCAACTCCACGGCATGAGATGTGGCCGCAGTCAACATGCGGGTCAGGTCGTCCAGACGTTGCTGATACTGGTGAACGATGTCCTCGGGCCTGCGAAAACCATAGCTGGCGCGCACGGCGTTGAGTCGCTCCTTCGCGGCACTGAGCTGCCGACACAGAGCCTGATAGGCCCGGGTCAGATGGGCCTGCACCGTCTGGTGCAGCTGCTGGCGGTCAGGGACGACCAGTTCGGCCGCAGCAGACGGCGTAGGCGCACGAAGGTCCGCCACAAAATCGGCGATGGTAAAATCCACCTCGTGCCCCACGGCCGAGACCACAGGGATGCGGGATGCATAGATGGCGCGTGCCACCACCTCTTCGTTGAACGCCCACAAGTCCTCCAAGGAACCGCCGCCGCGGCCAACGATGATTACATCAACTTGCCCGTATTCGTTGAGCTCGGCAATCGCATTGGCAATATCCTCTGCGGCTCCCTCACCTTGGACCAAGGCCGGCCGCAAAATGAGCTCAATCCCTGGCAGGCGCCTCCTGGTGATGTTCAGGATGTCCTGCAGCGCCGCCCCAGTGGCACTGGTCACAATACCCACACGCTCCGGGTAGCGCGGAATTGGGCGTTTGCGCTCCTCAGCGAACAACCCCTCTTGGCGCAAACGGTTCTTTAACTGCTCGAAGGCAAGCTGCAATTCCCCTACCCCGGCCGGCTGCAGCCGCAGCACGTCCAGCTGGTAGTTGCCCCGCTTCTCGTAAACGGTGACCTTGCCCTGCACCAGGACCTTCATCCCGTCCTCGGGAATGAAGCGGAGCCCCATGTTGCGGCCCCGCCACATGACCGCGGCGATCTGCGCGTTCTCGTCCTTCAACGAGAAGTACATATGCCCTGAGGAATGGAGCTTGAAGTTGGAGATCTCGCCCTCTACCCACACCACAGGGATGGTGGTCTCCAAGAGAACTTTGATCTCCCGGGTGAGCTCCGAGACCGTGTAGATATGGGCTTCGCTGGTGCCCATCTCTGGAGTCAGCTCCGGGAACTCTTCCACTGCCACCTGCGCTCTCCTCAGGAATCAGAAGACCGGGGCCACGGCGGCCGCCGGCGCGCTCCGGACAAAGGCAAATAAGGGCCAAGCCTCTGTCTCGGCCCTTATCCCTTCCGCCTGGGGCGACCATAGACGCCACCGCCCTCTTGCCGTCTGTTCGCTCACCAATGTCACTGTCTCGGTAGCTCCCCCCTCGAGCTTAGCGGAGTTTCTTCTTATGCCTATTTTTGCGCAGCCGCTTCTTGCGCTTATGAGTTGCAATCTTGTGTCGCTTGCGCTTCTTGCCACTGGGCAATCTTGCTCACCTCCTTCGTCCATATTGTCGCACCGGCGCAGAAGGTGCGGTAAGGTTTGGTCTCAATCTTCGAAGGTCCGGCCACCCGCTCCGCTGCCAGGCGCGTCTGCCACCGCTTTGCGCAGCTCCTGGGCGGGACGGAAGTATGGTGCCCTCCGCGCCGGAATGTACACCAGATTTTTGGTAACCGGGTTACGCGCCTTGCGCGCTTTGCGTTCCACCGGGAGAAACGTCCCAAAACCCCGCAGCGTAACGCTCTCCCCTTGTCGTAGTGCCGAAGAGACTACGGCGATGAAGCCATCAATCACCGCGGCAACTTCCAGCTTCATCAGCCCCGTGCCCTCGGCGAGCTTGTCGACGAGCTGGTCTTTGGTCATTTCACGTTGCCCGCCTTTTGTTCGCCCAGCCGCTCCAGCCTTCCAGTCAAGCACCCCTCTCCATCACCTGCAGGTGGAACAGTGCCTGGATGAGCAGCCACCACAAGAAGCCTTCGCAGAGCCGGAAGATGGCCGGCTCGTCCCAGAAAAGCCAAACACTGAAAAGATACGCTCCGTGCGAAGGCTCCCACACTGCGGACAAGGTGGAGTTGCCGCATCGTTGCCTCCGCGGATGAGTTCCTCGAACGTAACCCCGCACTGGGCACACTTGAATTCATAGATCGGCATAGTGCCTCTCGCGCTCAGAACACCATTTTGTAGCTCAGGCGCGGGGAGCGGTCCACGGCCTCAATGAGCTGGCGGACATTCTGGAACAAGAGGTCAATCAGGCGCAGGCCGCGCCGTTCTTGCCGCACAAGACGTGGCTCGCCTTTGATCCCGGCAAGATCAGCGGCCAGCCGGATTGCATCCTCAAAGGTACCCAGTGTGTCCACTAATCCGCTGCGTAGAGCCTGTAGACCTGTGAACACGCGTCCATCTGCCAGTTCCAGCACCCGTGCGCGCTCCATGCGGCGCCCCTCAGCGACCGCGTCCACAAACTGCGCGAAAGCATCGTCCACCCATTGTTGCAAGTAGGCTCTTTCGGCCTCGGTCAGGCCACGGTAAGGCGAGCCAGTGTCCTTGAACTTCCCGCTCTTGATCACGGTAAAGTCGATACCTAACTTGTCCAAAAGCCGGCGAATGTTGGGTAGCTCTGCTACCACGCCGATGCTGCCGGTGGTAGTGCCTGGGTTGGCCATGATGCGCGTGGCCGGCACCGCTACATAGTATCCGCCCGAGGCTGCCACCGACCCCATGGAGGCAACGATGACCTTGCCCGATTCTCTGGTCTTCCGCACCTCGTCGTGGATTTCTTGGGAGGCGGCAACCCCGCCCCCAGGACTCTCGATGCGCAAAACGATGGCCCGCACTGAGCCGTCCTGACGGAACTGCTTCAGTTGGCGCACCACCGGCCGGGCGTCCACGATCGTGCCGGTGAGCTCCACGAGTGCCACTTTGGGACCAAAAGCCGGGAATCCCATGCCCGCTTCACCTGAGGCCCGCAGGCTCAAAAGAGAGAGGACCATCAGCGAGGCACCCCCCAGCACCACGACGGCCAACACAATGAGCACAACAGCTCGCTTCGACATATCACCCTCACACTCGCTGCTGCTCTGCAGCCAGCAGCCATCGTCTGTCAACGGACGTGGCCGACAGGGCCAACTTTAAGTATACTAAAAAAGCCCCTAAATATCAAAGGAAAAATGGTTAGCGCTTGCGGTCACTTGATTTTTCGCAGGGCTTGAGACAGATCGTTGATCAGGTCTTCCACTGCTTCGATGCCCACAGAGAGACGCACCAGGCCGGGAGTGATACCGCACGCCAACAGCTCCTCCTCGCTGTAGGTGGAATGGGTCATGCTGGCCGGGTGCTCGATGAGCGTGTCGCAGTCGCCCAGACTTACCGCCAAGGTCATCAACTTCACCGAGTCCATGAGCTTCTCACCAGCGGCCCGGCCCCCTTTTAGCTCAAAGGACACCATGCCGCCGAAGCCAGTCATCTGCTTGCGCGCCAGCTCATGCTGTGGATGGATACGCAAGCCTGGATACCACACCCGCGCCACCTTGGGATGAAAGCTCAGATAGTGAGCGATACGCATGGCGTTGAATTGGTGCCTTTCCATGCGCACCGGCAAAGTCTTCAGACCACGCACAAAAAGCCAGGCGTTGAATGGGCTCAGACACCCGCCCAGGTCGCGCAACACCTGACCCTTGGCTTGCTTGATGAAATCGGCGGGGCCTACGATCACCCCGCCAATCGTGTCGCCATGACCGCCGATGTACTTGGTCGCGCTGTGAATGACGATGTCTGCGCCCAACGACAGCGGCCGCTGGAAGTACGGGGTAGCGAAGGTATTGTCCACCATCAGCAGTGCGCCGTGCCGGTGGGCAATAGCCGCGGCTCCGGCGATATCAATGAGCTTGAGGGTCGGATTGCTGGGCGTCTCGATGAAGACCACCCGCGTGTTCTCATCCATAGCCGCCTCGATGTTGGCCAGCTGGCTGGCCTCCACGTCGCGCACCTCGATGCCCAGCCGTTTCATGGTTTCGCGGAAGAGCTGATGCGTGCCACCGTAGAGGGTATCGGAGGCGACAATGTTCTCCCCGGTGCGCACGGCGGTCAGCACAGCGGTCGTGGTAGCGGCCATACCCGAAGCTGTTGCGCAAGCCGCCTCGCCGCCCTCCAAGAAGGCCATCTCCCGCTCGAAGGCATCCACCGTAGGATTACCGATGCGTGTATAGATGTACCCCTCACGCTGCCCGGCGAATATCTCCGCTCCTGCCCGCGCGCTGGGGAAAGCAAATGTTGAGCTCTGATAGATGGGAATAGACACAGCGCCGGTCAAGCGATCTACACCCCCTGAACCATGGACGCACAACGTAGCGAAACTAAGCTTGCGCATCTCCTCAGGCTTCATGCATCGCCTCCCGCATAGTCCATCTCACGACTTGGGTTACATTTTGCCGTGGCAAATATACGCCGACTGGCGCAAAAAGTCAACCTCTTTGTCGGAGTGCGCCGCGCGGAGGCGGGGTCCGCGTGCCGACCCGGATTATCAACAAGTGCAACCTCTGACCGAAAGAGACTCCCCGGCGACGACAAAAGAGAAAGGGCCGATGCCGCGCCGCAGGCGCTCCACCGGCCCTCCTCCGCTAACGATTAGGGGACGTCAGCTAGCCAAGATCTTCTCGACTTCCTCTTTGTCCACGTCGGTGATGTAGGTGATGCCGCTGATGCGCGCTGCCTCGGGTGTGAGGGCGGCGATGTCGTCGCGACTGATATGCGCCAGCGTGAACTTGCGACTGCCGCACATCAGTTGCCGCAGCCCTTGGGCCAGGCGTTCGTAGTAGGTGTAAAGACCCAGCGCGCCAGTGGGCACCTTTTCGAATGTCTCCTTGCCCAGCTCCTTCCGCAAAGAACTGGCGGTGACAAAAATCTCATCGATGGTCGTGCCGAACCGCTCCACATACACCGGCAGTTGTCCGTCCTCGATAGCCCGCCCTATGGTCTTGCCCACCATTGCCGCGGCAATGGGGGCACGCGCCATCCCCACCAGCTTGAAGTACGGCGCGCCCAGGGCCAGCGCTTTGAAGATCTGATCTTCGAAAGTAAACCCGCCGGCGACTGCCAGTGCCGGCACATACCTGCCCTCTTCGGCCAGACGCTTGGCGTAGAAGTAGAGGAGCGAGTGCAACTCCACCGGCGGCACACCCCACTCGTTCATCATCCGCCAGGGACTCATGCCCGTGCCACCACCCGCAGCGTCCACCGTGAGGAGGTCGATCTTGTATTTTGACGAGTAGGCAATGGCGCGCGCCAGGTCAGCCGGGCGGTAGGCCCCGGTTTTGAGGAAGATATACTTGGCTCCGGCCTTGCGCAGCTCCTCAACCCTTTGCGCAAATGCCTCCTCGTCCACCATGCCCACGCGGGAGTGGCGCTCGAACTCCTTGAAGGCGCCCCGCTCGAAAGCCCGAATAACGTCCGGATCATGCGGGTCGGGCAGCACCACATAGCCGCGATCGCGCAATGTCTGGGCCTTCTTCAGCTCACGTATCTTAACCTCTCCGCCAATATCCTTAGCCCCTTGTCCCCACTTCATCTCCACACACTGGACGCCAAGTTTTTCCACCGCGTACTCATGTACGCCAAGGCGGGTATCTTCCACATTGGCCTGGACAATAATCGCCCCGTAGCCATCCCGCTGGAACTCTCTGTAGAGCTCCACCCGGCGTTTCAAGTCGACGGTGTCCACGACGCGCCCGTTCTTGAAGGTGGCCTCCATGTCCATTCCCACCACATTCTCCCCGATGGTGAGGCCAGTGCCTGCCAGCGCCGAACCGATGGCCAGCCCTTCCCAGTTGTTCTTTGCCACGTTGGTGGAGCCAATGCCGGGTATTATCCACGGATAGCGGAACTTGATCCCCTGGTCATGGCCAATTCTCACCTCCAAGTCGACGTTGGGGAAGATCGCCTTGTCGCTATCGGCCTCGATGCCGTGTGCCCCAACCGCCGTACCCATGATGTTGAAATGCCCATAGTCCACTGGATAGGTCTTTTCGGCGGCAGTGGTGATGACCCCGAACGGCTGGGGATAGATGACCTCATGCCCTCGGTAGGCCGACTTGCCGATTTCGCACATGCCAATGCAGCCGTCCACGCAGGTGACGCACATCCCCGACGAGGGAGTGATGGAGCCTTCGGTGCGGTTCTTCGTCAGCGTTGCCGCCGACGAGTTTATCCGGGAAAGAGTGTTTGCCATACCTGCTACTCCTGTTTTTGACGCTTCGCGCTCGCTGCTGGTCTACTTGACGATCTCGCATGCCACACAGGGGTCCATGTAGCACATCATGTCATCGAACTGCTCCTTCTCCACGCACGGTGGGCTGAGGTTGGCGCACCCACCGCAAATAGCCTTCTCCGGCTCGGCGTACGTACAACGGAGCTGACATGCCGGACAGACGTAGATGCATCCCCCGCATAGCCGACACTCCTCGGAACGGATGTCGAAAGGTGTGCCAATGCTGCGCCGTTGGCCGCGCCCGCGAAAACCGATGGCCTTGCCTGCCATCTGCTCGGCACACATGCGCACGCATAGCCCGCAGAGAATGCAGTCTTCATACTCCTGTTTGAAGCGCTGCTGCCGCACCTCATATTTGGAGGCCAGGTCTTGGATCACCTTTGACTGCGGACAGGATGCGAGCAGCAGCTCGAGGATCATCTTGCGCGCGCGCACCACGCGCGAAGAGGCTGTGCGCACCTTAAGCCCTTCCTGCGCCGGATAGGTGCAGGAGGTGACCAACTTCGCCTGGGCACCTTCGCCGATCTCCACCACGCAAAGGCGGCACGCGCCGTAGGGCGAGAGGCCCTCCATGTAACAGAGCGTGGGAATGGGAAATCCAAGGAACTTGGCAGCCTCCAAGAGCGTGGTTCCTTCCTCCACTTGCACCGGCAACCCGTTGATGGTGAGATTGATCATCGGCGTTTCCCTTCAGCTTCAGGCTCTCTGTTCGGGCCTCTGCACAAATTCCAGGTCGCAGCGCAGGCAGCGGCTAGCTTCGCGAGTGGCTTCTTCGGTAGTGAGGGACATCTCCACCTCGGCAAATCCCCTCTTGCGCCACTCCACGGACGCGCGGGGTACTTCCACCCGTCGCGCACCAGCCAATTCCTCGCTCACCTGCACCGGCGGCACGTAGACCTTTGGCAAGCGCACCTCTGGTGGCTGGGCCAGGGGCTCACCGCGGATGAAGCGATCGATCATTGTCGCGGCGCGCTTGCCGTCGGCGATGGCATCTACCACGGTATTCGGCCCCCTGACTACATCGCCACCCGCAAAGACCCCCGGCACGTTCGTGCACAGGGTCTCAGGGTCCACCTTCACTGTATCCTGCGGGGTCGTCTCTATCTTCTGGCCACTGGCAACCGCCACTGAGTCGACATCGGAGCCCTCGCTGATGGCCACGACGAGAGAATCCAACTCACACTCGAATTCAGAGCCAGGAACAGGCACTGGCCGCCTCCTGCCGCTGGCGTCCACATCGCCGAGGGTGTTGCGGATTAGGCGAAGACCGGCAACGCGCCCTCTCCTTGTTAAGACTGCTACCGGAGAGACCAGCGTCTCCAGGCGCACCCCTTCCTGAAGCGCCGCCTCAATCTCCTCTTCGAACGCCGGCATCTCCTCGCGCGTACGGCGGTAAAAGATGGTCACACTGCGCACATCCCTCTGCCGCAGGGCTACGCGCGCCGCATCCACCGCCGAGTTGCCCCCGCCGATCACCCCAACTCTGCCCCAAGCCTCCTGCTTGCCCTCAAGATTGAACGAACGCAGGTACTGGATAGATGGGAACACGCCTTCGGCGTCCTCACCCTCGATCCCCAGCCGCCGGCTCTTGTGGGCACCGAGTGCCAGAAAGACGGCCTTGAAACCGTCCTTGAACAGTCCTTCGATGGTAATGTCCTTTCCCAAGGCAACGCCGTACTTGATGGTGATGCTCTTGTCCAGAACCGAGGCGATCTCCTTTTCCAAGGTTTCCCGCGGCAGACGGTAGGCAGGGATGGCGCTCACCATCATGCCCCCGGCACGCTGCTCAGCCTCGAACACGGTTACGCGATAGCCCATGAGGGACAGATAGTGGGCCGCAGTCAAACCAGCCGGGCCGGCACCGACGATCGCCACGGCGGGACTGCTCTTGAGCACCTTCTTGGTCCGCGTGGGGCGATACGACATGGGGTCCATGCGGTCGGTGATGAAGCGCTTCAAGGCGCGGATGGCGATGGCCTGGCCGCTCACCACGCCCGCACGACAGCGATCTTCACACGGATGGTGACACACCCGCGCACAGACCGAAGGGAATGGGTTGGCTTCCCTGATAGCCCGATAGGCCTCCTCGTATTCCCCGCGGGCGATGTGGGCCACGTACCGCCATGCCTCAGTACCGAGGGGGCACGCAGACTGACACGGGGCACCCACCAACTCCTTGCACACGCCCGCCTGGCAGGTCCGCCGGTGAATGTGTTCCTCATACTCGTGGCGGAAGTAACGAAGGGTGGAGAGAACGGGGTTGGAGGCTGTCTGTCCCAGCCCGCACATGGTGGTGTCCTTAACCACCTCGGCCAACTCCTGCAACAGGTCAATCTGCTCAGGCCGGCCCTTGCCGCGCGAGATGTCGTCTACAATCTCCCACATGCGCTGCGTCCCCTTGCGGCAGGTGAAGCATTTGCCACAGGACTCGTCGCGCAGAAAGTTCATGAAGTACTTGGCCACGTCCACCATGCATGTGTTCTCATCCATGACGATCATGCCCCCCGAGCCCATAATCGAGCCGGCCTGGGAGAGGCTGTCGTAGTCGATGGGCAGGTCGAAGAGGCTGGCAGGAATACACCCGCCCGAGGGACCACCGGTCTGCACGGCCTTGATCTTCGCCTTACCCACGGGCCCTCCCCCGATGTCGTAGACGATTTCCTTGATGGTGATGCCCATCGGCACCTCCACCAAGCCGGTGTTTCGAATCTTCCCCACCAGGCTGAAGATCTTGGTGCCGGAGTTCCCCTTGGTCCCTATGGACGCGAACTTATCTGCGCCCATCTCAAAGATCACCGGGATGTTGGCCCAGGTTTCCACATTGTTGATGGCCGTGGGGCGGCCGTTGATCCCCCTTTGTACCGGGAACGGCGGCCGCTGACGAGGCTCGCCTACTCGGCCCTCGATGGAGTGCATCAAGGCGGTCTCTTCGCCACACACGAAGGCACCGGCGCCGCGCACCAGGCGGATGTCGAAGGAAAAGCCGGTGCGCAGGATGTTCTCTCCCAGCAAACCTAGTTCCCGTGCTTGGCGGAGGGCGATGATGAGGTGTTTGATGGCAAGAGGGTATTCGTCCCGCACGTAGATGACCCCCTCCGTGGCGCCGGTGCCGTAGGCGCCGATGAGCATCCCCTCGATGATACTGTGTGGGTTGCCCTCCAGTACACTCCGGTCCATGTACGCACCTGGGTCACCCTCGTCCGCATTGCACACCAAAAATTTGCCGCGTCCGTCCGGTTGGGTGGCCAAAAGTTCCCACTTTTTGCCGGTGGGAAAACCTGCGCCACCCCGGCCACGCAAGCCTGAGGCCTTCACTTCCTCGATGACCCAGTTCGGGCTACGGCGCGCCAAGACCTTCATGAACGAGCTGTACCCGCCAAGCGCAATGTAGTTGTAAATGCGAATGGGGTCAAGCCTCTCGTTGCGGCCCAAGATGGTGCGCACCTGCTTGCGGAAAAAGGGCACATCGTCCTGCTTGGCAATGCGTTCGCCTGTGACCGGATCCACGTAGAGCAACTCTTCGATTACCTGGCCGTTGGCCACCGCCTCCACGATACGCACCATGTCCGGGATCGTGACCTTCGGGTAGAAGATGCGGGCCGGCTCGACCAGCACCGACGGCTCCATCTCGCAGAAGCCGTGGCACCCAGTGATCAAGAGGCGGATCTTGTCCGTGAGCCCCTTGGCGAGCAGTTCCCGCTTGGCGATGCGGATGAGGTCATTGGCCCCGCTTGCCTGACCGCACGTGCCCGCGGAGATGACAATCGTGGGCATGGAAAGGTCATGGTCAGCTACCAAGATTCGCTGCAGCTGATAGAATTCGTCGATGCAATTAAGTCGTCTCATAACTCAGCTTTGCTTTTGCTGTCGGATCGTGCGCACCTCACTCTGCTCTGCCGCATCAAAAGTTCACGCCATAAAGGTCCAGCATGTGGTTCTTGCACCCGCGCCGCGAGCAGATTTGCACCATACCCCCACCGCGGACCACCATGGGAAACATCGGGGCCCCGCACTCAGTGCAGCTGGATGGGCCCACCAGCTCCGCATGGCAGTGAGGACAGAAGTTGTGGATGATCGTGTCCATAGGGATTTCGTGTTCTGAGGCAATGGTGTAGCTGCCGTAGAGCGAGGAAAGACGAACCCAGCCGTGCTTTTGCCCGAAGGAGATCGTCAGCCGAATCGAAGGGTATCCGTCGATGAGATACTCGGGGTCCATGAGGCTGTGGTTACAGCGGGGACAGTTGACCTCCACCGGAAAGACCCGCTCGTCGGCGGTCACATCCACTTTGTCCAGGCCTTCCTGTGTGCGGTCCAGGACGTGGCGCACCTTAGTCTTAGACATGTGGGGAAAGTAGTGCCCGTCCACCACCACCATTGGACCCAAGGCACAGGCTCCCAGGCAGTTGACCGTCTCGAGGGTAAACTGGCCGTCACTGGTGGTCTGCCCAGCGCGGACACCAAGTTGACGTTGGAACTCCTCCGCCACCATCGGCGAGCCGCGCACGTGGCAGGCGGTCCCCATGCATACGGAGATGAGATGCTTTCCTCGGGGGGTAAGGCGGAAAGAGCGGTAGAATGTGGCAATGGCGTAGAGGTCGACCAGGGAGCGGCCTGTCTTCTCGGCAACAATGCGGAGCGCCTCTTCAGGAAGATAGCCGTATTTGTTCTGGATCTCTCGAAGGATGGCGATAGTGTCGCCTGCGACGGCTCGGTGCTTGTCGATGATCTCGAGCACCTCTTCAGGCTTCATAGCTTCCTTTCCATGGTTCACCACTCACTCATTGGTCCTCTATCCCTGACGGATCAGGATTTACCTGTGGTTGCCGTTGCTGGAGTGCTTGCGCCACAAGTTTGAGAATCTCCTCGCGCTTGATAGGCTTGTCCAGATAGGCAAATGCCCCCGCCTCCCGTGCGCGGCACTGTACGGCTTCATCTCCATAGGCCGTCACCAGGATCACCATCGAATGCGGACTGCACCGCCGTATCTCCGCCAGCAACTCGATCCCGGGCAGGCCAGGGAGCCGATGGTCGGTGATCACGAGGTCGAACGCGCCGTTCTGCACCGCGCGCAGTGCTTCCACGCCATCGGCGGCAAGTTCCACACCGTACCCCTGTTTGGCGAGGGTCTTGCCCAGCGACAGCCGAAACTCGTGATCGTCATCGACAATGAGGACGCGATATTGTGGCGTCTGAGAGGCCATGGCACAGTCCTGACTTCTTTCTCTCGTCCCGGCACCCACGGGTACGCGGCAAAACCGTGGGGTCAAAAACTGTGCCACCACTCGCCATTTGTGCCGCTCGGCAAGTCCCCTAACCTTAAGCCACTTATCTTCGTCCCTTACCTGGGCATGTGGAGCCCTCCAGCTACCATTCCCACAATCGGGAAAGACCCATTTCGTGCTTTCCAGAACTAAGAATGAACTGGCGAGGTTGGGATGCCCAACTCTGCCATTTTCCGATAGAGGGAAGAAAGGCTCAGGCCCAAGATCTCTGCAGCCCGCTCCTTGTCATGCTCGGTGTGGCGGAGCACCGACAGGATGTGCTGACGTTCAAAGTCCTTCACTGCTTCCTTCAGATGCCGGGAACGGCCCTGGCGCTCATAGTTGCTGGGCTGCAGGTTAACGGGCAGATGCGCCAGTCCAATCAGAGGCTGGTCGCACAGAATCATAGCCCGCTCAATCACATTATCCAGCTCCCGCACATTGCCCTTCCAGTCGTAGGCCATGAGGGCGGCCATCGCCTCGTCATCGATGCCCTCCACCTTGGAATTCAGCTCTACCGCGTGGAGGCGGATGAAGTGGTGGACCAGATCCGGGATATCCTCCTTCCGCTGCCGCAATGGCGGTATCTCGATGCCCACCACGTTCAGCCGGTAGTAGAGGTCCTCCCGGAAGGTCCCCTTCTCCACTTCCTTGGCCAGGTCGCGATTGGAGGCGGCAATGATGCGCACATCTACGGAGATGGGGGTAGTGCTGCCGACAGGCAGGATCTCCTTCTCCTCGATGGCGCGCAGCAGTTTGATCTGCAGGCCGAACGGGACGCTGCCGATTTCATCCAGGAACAGGGTGCCGCCGGAAGCCACCTTGAAAAGCCCATCTTTGTCGCGGATAGCCCCGGTGAACGCGCCGCGGGTGTGGCCGAAGAGTTCACTCTCCATGAGATTCTCGGGTATGGCGCCGCAGTTGATGGCGACGAAGCGCTTCTCCGCGCGGGGGCTGCGGGCGTGAATAGCGCGCGCTACCAACTCCTTGCCTGTGCCGCTCTCGCCGGTGATCAGGACCGTGGAGGAGATGGGGCTGAGGCGCTCCACCCACTCCATCACCCGGCGCATCGCCTCGCTCCGTCCCACCACCAGCTGGTAGCGCTGTCGCCCTTCCAGCTCCTCGCGCAGGTAGCGGTTTTCCAAGGCAAGAGTCTGGCGTTCAGCCGCCCGCCGAATCGCCTGCAACAGCTCTGCCCGCTTGAGCGGCTTGGTCACGAAATCGTAGGCCCCGGCGCGCATCGCCTCCACCGCCCCCTCGATGGTGCCGTAGGCGGTCAGCACCAGCACCTCCACATCCGGCCACTGCCGCTTGATGTGACGCAGCAGGTCCATCCCGCCCATCTGCGGCATGCGCAGGTCGGTGAGCACCAAATCTACATGCTTGGTCGACAGTATCTCCAACGCCGCCTCGCCACTTTCCGCTAGCAAGACAAGATACCCTTCCTTGCGTAGGACCTTGCCCAGCGAGTCGCGCAGATCGCTCTCGTCGTCGACCACCAGTATTGTCTTGTCCACTTGACTCACACGACCTCGACACTCTGTGCCCCGCGAATGGGCAGAAAGATAACGAATTCGCTGCCCACGCCGACCGTGCTTGTGCACTGCACCGAGCCGCCGTGTTCTTCCACCACGTGGCGGGTTATGGTCAGCCCCAATCCTGTGCCAAACTCCTTGGTGCTGTGGAACGGCTCAAAAATCTTGGGCAGCTCCCGTTCTTCAATGCCCACACCGGTGTCGGCTACTCTCAGCTGCACGTACTGGCCGTCGTGCTCGGTCGCCAAGGTGAGCGTGCCGCCGTTGGGCATCGCCTCGATCGCGTTCCGCAGAAGGTTTTGCAGCGCACGGTACATCTGCGCGCGGTCCACGCGGACCTGCGGCAGGCCTTCTCGATACTGTGTGCACACCTGGATTCCCTTTGCCGCCAACTCCACCGCCGAGCGCCGGAGGAGCTCTTGGAACAGCTGATTGACGTCAGTCAGCTGCAGCTTCAATTTGGGGATGCGCGCAAACTCCAGGTACTCCTGGCTCATCTGGGCAAGTCGATCCACCTCCGAGGCGATGGAGTTGAGCAGGTCGCGAATCTCTTCTCGCGAAGCCTGGCTGAGATTGGCCACCTCATCGCCGAGCAATTCCACGTTTAGGCTGATGGACGAGAGCGGGTTGCGAATATCATGCGCCACCTTGGCGGCCATGCGCCCCACAGTGGCCAGCCTTTCCGCCTGGAGTACCTTCTCCTCCAACCGCTTGCGCTCGCTGATGTCACGAATCACCGAGGAATAGCCGATGATCCGGCCCTTGTCGTCGCAGATAGTGCTCAAGGTGACATCCACTGGCACCTCGCGGCCTGCCTTGGTAGTGAGGATTGTCTCGATGTTGCGCAGGTAGCGGTCCCTGCGGACCTGCGCCAAGAGATGGCGCAGCCGTTTGCGCCGTTCGGAGCCAGGCGGTGTCAGTACCGTGATGCGCTTGTGCAGAATCTCGAAGGTGGGGTACTCAAAAATGGCTTCCGCTCCTTTGTTCCAGAAGATGATGCGGTTATGAGCATCAAGGCCGACAATGGCATCGGCGGAGTCATTGCTAACTGCCTCGAGAAACTCTTGCTGGGTATCCACTCGGCGTTCCAGCTCGCGGATGTCTGTTACCTCGCGCACGAGTTCCAAAACCTGGGCGATGGACCCATCTGAGCCTCGAAGGGGGGTGGCGATGATCTGGAAATAACGCGTCTGCCCATTCCCATTGTGCAGTTCCACGTTGCTCTGCTCCACGTGTCCGCTGCGGAAGGCCCGGACGGTGGCACAGTCCTCGCACCCGCGCTGTGTGTGCCAGCCTAACACATCACATTTGGTCCCTGGTTTGACCTCCTCGTCGGCCTCGCCACGGCATAGGTAACGGTTGTGCCACACTACACGCATGTCGCGATCGATGATGGCGATATCCGCGCCAATGGCTGCTACCAATCGGTCGAGCTTCTCGCGCTCGGCTTGCACCTGCTCGAGAAGCCGCCGCTCCTCCTCGGCCTTTAATGCCTCGCGGCTCCGCCGTTCCACCTCCTTCACCTGAAGCTCCTGGTAGATGTCGGAGTACTCCAGCACGGTCTGGTGGAACGGCTCTTCCACCTGGTGCAAAGTAGCGTAAAGGCTCCCCTGGTCTTCCGCGTACGCCTGTTCCACCAGATCCGAGATCACGCGTTTGCCCACCAGGAATGCACGCTGGATGTCCGACAACCGAAAGCCTTGCTGGATGCGCATAGGCGCGATCTCGTGCATGAACTCATGCAGCCGCTCATAGGAACCGGACTCAAGGAGGTGGATTGTGGCATCAAGATGCTTGCCGGTGGTCATGAGCAGCTCCGAGAGCGGACGCGACCGGTAGCTGGGGATGGAGCGCTGGATTTCGGTCGCCCAGAGGTGCACAATGCGATCGCGGTTGCTTCTCAGAAATGCAGCCAAGCGAGAGCTCATATCTCCTGTTCCATCGCGCTTCTCACGGCACCCAGGCTGGCACCTGTCCAACCTTGATACCAAACGCGGGAATTGCCACGGCATATACCACCAGTGTAACGAGGATAACCCCTAAGAAGTTCAACAGAACACCTGCCTTGGCCATCTGCGGGATAGTCAGGTACCCCGAGGCAAAGACCACCGCGTTCGGCGGTGTGGCCACCGGCAACATGAAGGCGCACGAGGCAGTGATAGCCCCGGGCACCATGAGCAACAGGGGGTTCATGCGCACGGCCACTGCCGCGGCGCCAAGCACCGGCATGAAAATGGAGGCGATCGCGGTATTTGAGGTCACCTCGGTGAGAAAAGTCACCGTCAGGCAGACCAACATCGTCAATAGCACCGGTGGGAGCGAGCCCAGCGACCTTAGTCGCTCAGCCACCCAGGTGGCCAGTCCAGAGTGCTCGAAGGCTCCAGCCAAGGCGATCCCTCCGCCGAACAGAATAAGGACGCCCCAGGGGATACCCCGCGCCGTCTCCCAATCCAACAGAAACTGCCCTTTCTTTACGTCGACCGGCAGCGCAAAAAGAAGCACCGCGGTGGTCATGGCAACCGTGGCATCATTCACCGTGCCCCCTACTCCCAGCAGACCGGCCCATCCTGGTATGCGCAGGAAGCCGAGGTCGATGTCCGCTCGCCCCACCCAGGCCAGGGCCGTAAGCACAAATAGGCCCGCCACCAGCCACTCACCGCGGGACGGCCGCCCAAGCTTCGCCAGCTCCTGCGCTAGCACTTCTCGGCCCCCGGCGATCCTCTCCTTGCCCACTGGCAAGACGATGCGCGTAAGCACCAACCAGCTCAGCGGCAAGAACAGAACCACCAGCGGCATCCCCACCTTCATCCAATCCAGAAAGCCGATAGCTGGTGCCTGGGGAAACAGCCGACGGAGCTGGGCGACAAAAATGAGGTTTGGGGGTGTGCCGATGAGGGTGCCGATGCCGCCGATGCTGGAGCCATAGGCAACGCCCAGCATCAGGGCTGTGCGTAGGCGCGTCCGCTGGCGCTCGTCCACCGCTGCAGAACCCTCACCCAGGTGCAGCACCAGCGCCAGAGCAATAGGGTACATCATCAAGGTGGTGGCGGTATTGGAGATCCACATGGAAAGTGCGGCTGCAGCAATCATAAAGCTGAGCACCAGGGTACGGGGATTTGTCCCCATGAGTCGGATCACGTGGAGGGCGAGGCGTTTGTGCAGCCCCCACCGTTGCATGGTTGCAGCCAGAAAGAATCCGCCCATGAACAAGAAGATTGTGCTGTCGCCGTAGCTCGCAGCCACTTCATGCATGGGCTGGACCCTGAGTGCGGGCAAGATCACCAAGGGGAGCAGCGCGGTGGCCGGTACAGGTACGGCCTCCGTAATCCACCACCAGGCCATCAGCGCACCCAGGGCAAGCACACGGTGCGCCGCCGGTTCCAGTCCCATGGTCCCGCGCAAGCCCCAGAGCACACCAACAAATAGGATAGGACCGGCGGCAAGGGCGCACCACTTCCACAGACGACGCGCTACCGCGGCCTGGTCACCATCATGTCCGCTTGCCACCGCCTCTGCCATACGGGAAAAGAGAGAGCTTCTTGAGCACTCCTTCCGCTGAACAAGTTAGGCCTGCTGGCCCTTTACGCTCCGCAGGCTGCGCACAGCCTGGGCTACTAACAAACCGGCCAGTGCAAACAGAATTGCGCCTATCCCCACAAGGAGATAGTTGCCTCGCACAAAGTTCTTGTGAATCAGCGAAGCCAAGGCAGTGAGAGTCACTAAGAACATGAAGATCATAGGGTAGCGCACGAAATGGGTGCGCATCCCCCCCTTTGCCAACCATACCGAAACCGCAAGCAGAGCCAGAGCAGCCAGCAACTGGTTGGCCGATCCGAACACCGGCCAAATCGCCTGCGAGCCACCGCTGACGAGAAATACCCATGCTACCAGGATGGTGATGGCGGTGCCCACGTAGCGATTTGCCAGCCATGAGGAGGATCCCTTGCGGGTCCGCCTTTCGAACAGCTCTTGGAAAGCAAAACGCGCTAACCTAGTGCTCGTATCCAGCGAGGTGAGCACGAACGCGGATACCCCTAGCGCTGCAAAGGTGGTGGCCAGATCGGCCTTGATGCCCAGCAAAGGAATACGCGCCATGAATCCACCGACGCCTTCGGCAAAGATGGGAACAAAGCTCTGCGCCCCATACAGCTGCCTGAACCGCCCGGGGGCCATGGTGGCCGCGGCCATCAACGCCACGATGGCGAGCACCGACTCGATGAGCATGGCGCCGTACCCGATCGGCTTAGCATCGCTCTCCTTGGCCACCTGCTTGGCAGTAGTGCCAGAGGCCACAAGTGAGTGGAAGCCGGAAATGGCCCCACAGGCGACAGTGACAAAAAGAACGGGGAAAAGAAAGCCAAGATCGGTGTGGAATGTGGTTACCGCTGCCAATTGGACCTTCGGGTGGGCAAAGAAAATCCCCAATGCGCCCCCCGCCAGGAGCGCGTAGAGAACAAAGGAATTGAGATAGTCCCGGGGTTGCAACAGAAACCACACCGGCAACACCGCGGCACCAAAGCAGTAGAGGAGCAACAGGTAGCGCCACATCTGCGCTGAAAGCAACAAGGGCCAGCGGTACCCCGCATACACACACAAGAAAAGCAGGATCACTCCTACCAGCGTCGCTCCCAGGAGCGGCATACCTCGGCGATAGATTGCCCACCCAAAAGCCACTGCCAGCACCATAAAGAGCAACGAAGCAGTCGCTGCCGACGGCACACGCTCAAAGGTCGTGGCCACAAGTTGGGTGAACACGGCGATCACTAAGAGCAGAGTGGACCACGAAAAGAGCAAGAACAAGATTTTGCCGTTTCGGCCGATATGCTCCTCAATCACCTCCCCGATTGACTTGCCACGATGCCGAAGGGAAGCCACGACGGCGCTAAAATCGTGCACAGCCCCCACAAAGATGCCCCCCACCACAATCCACAGGTACACCGGCAGCCACCCGAAGATGGAGGCCATGACCGGCCCGACGATCGGCCCGGCGCCGGCAATGGAGGCAAAGTGGTGCCCCAATACCACGGGGGCTCGCGTGGGTACATAGTCCACGCCGTCGTTCATGGTCTGTGCAGGGGTGGGGCGGGTGGGATCGATCCCCAATCTCCGCGCCACATATCCCCCGTAGCTCAGATAGGCTCCCGCAAAGAGAATTGCGCCGAGCAAAACCAGCAACGGGGCGCTCATCCATCCTCCCTCGTGTTGTGGACGGCTCGCCAGTATCGGGCGTTAGGCGAAAAGGAGGCTGCCTCTACCGCCCGCCGCTGCCAAAGTCAACACGAGGGGCTTCGCGTGCCGGGCTGACCGCTTCGAAGGTCTCCCGCATTTTGAAGTTGAAGATGCTGGCGATGATGTTGGTGGGAAAGCGCCTCACCATGGTGTTATACCGCTGCACCACTTCGGTGTAGCGACGGCGCTCCACGGATATGCGGTTTTCGGTACCGGCCAGTTCATCCTGCAGACGGATAAAGTTCTCGTTGGCCTTCAGCTCTGGATACCGCTCAACCACCACCAGCAGCCGGGCCAATGCAGAGGAAAGCTGATCGTTGGCCTGGATGAGCTCCTGCGGGGTCCTCGCCTGCCCCACTTTCGCCCGCGCCTCGGTCACGGCAATCAGCGTCTCCCGCTCGTGTGCGGCATAACCTTTCACGGTCTCTACCAGGTTGGGGATGAGGTCGTACCGCCGCTGGTATTGGTTTTCCACCTGCGCCCACGCGGCCTTCACTTCCTCATCCGTGCCAACGAGTGCATTGTACGTGGAACACCCACGTAACCCCAAGAACAGGATCACGACAATCACAACGATGAGGACTAGAGAGCCTGTCTTGCGCATTGTCTCCTCCCAGTCATGGCTTAAATTTGTCAATCTCCAGTGCCAACCGTCTTATCTCCCAGATGTACTGTTGCGCTAGCCGGTCAGTTTCCTCCTCGCTGAGTTTTTCCCCGTTCCACACACCAAGCAGCCGTGAAAATACCTCCTCGTTCAGGCCGAACATCTGCACGCCCCTGGTAACGATCTCCATCTTTGTCGCAGGGGGCTCCACGTCTTTCAATACTAACAGAGCCTCAAATAGCGGCACAAACGCAGTCAACGAGCGCCGAATCAGTTTTGTCAGCTCTGCCTTGCTTCCCTGCGTGGCTAGGTAGGCTTCGCGGAGGTGGAGAAGCTTTCCCTTGACCTCGTGCTCGCACTGCAGGCGCAACAACTTTTTGTCGATTTGCAGGGACTCAAGCGGGTCATCCCCATACACCATGCGATGGTGCTGCTTCAAAGCCAGGAACTCCATCGGGAAACTATCCAGGGAAGTGCTGATGTACTCGGGGGTCATGAACAATGGGATGCTGACGTTTCTCTTTCGCCACTTCCGTACCAGCGGGAAAGCTTTAGCCAGTTCCTTCATGCCATTTTCCGTAAGCACGATGAGGAAGTTGATATCTGAGTGCTTGCGCCTGTACTCGCCGCGCGCGCCGCTGCCATAGAGGACAATAGACAAAAGGTCCTGACCGAAAACGGCACGATAGTCATTGGTGAATGCGGCGAATACTTCGTCAGGTGAGTACGGAACTTTGGCCATCGCTTACCTCCACGCGTCCATTCCCCTGCCCGGCGCCTTCTGCCGCTGGTCGCATCGGAATTGGGGCGCTGGCTTCAGCTTAGTATCCACCACCCGCACCGCCTCCGCCGCTTGCACCACCACCGAATCCGCCAAATCCGCCGCCGAAACCGCCGCCGAAACCACCACCGAAGCCACCTCCCCAGTAGCCACCGCGGCGCGAGGGACCGAACATGGAATTAAACACAAGGAACGGAAACAGACCCCCACCGAAGCGGCTTAGGAGAAGGAGCATGAGAATGATAAAGACTATTGAGCAGAAAGGAAGCGCGGTGCGCCCCCCTGCCCGTGGCGAAGTGTCTATGGCCGGTTCCTCGAGCTCCAGGGTCACACCGTACTCTTGCGCGATGAGCTGCGCGGCAGCTATCGTACCGGCCAATAAACCCCTGCCATATTCGCCCCGACTCAGATACGGACGAATCTGATCGCGGTAGATGTCCCCTGCCCTCGCGTCGTTAATAGCTCCTTCTAGCCCGTAGCCTACCTCTACCCAGATCTTGCGCTCGGCAACTGCATTGAAAATGAGGAGGCCGTTGTGCTTATCCTTCTCGCCTATCCCCCAGCTCTCAAACAGACGGTTGGCATAGTCCTGGTAGTCGTAGTCGCCGACGGTCGGCATGGTGACCACGGCTATCTCCGCGCCGGTCTTACGCTTGACCTCCTCACACACCGCCGCGATGCGCGCCTCGTAGTCAGGCTCGATGACATTGGCAAAGTCGTTTACATAACCCCGCGGCTGTGGGAACTGCTGGGCAGGAAGCGACCCGGCCGCAAACCACGCCAATCCTATCGTGATCAAGACCAAGATGGGTGGGGCCCACCTTCTGTGAAGCTTCACTCACCGCTCCGTTTCAACACGCACTCGTTTCCAGTGCCATCCAAACAGCCAGGTGCCCAAGCGACGGGTGAAGCGACGTTTGCTCATCAGCCGCTTCAGGCCTCTCATCCGCTGGCTCCTGCTCTCTCTCCCCGCGGCAGGGGGCGCCTCATCATCCCACGCAAGGTTCCTGCTTTCCTCATCCAGCAATTCCTGGACGGTGACCACCCCCTTTTTGAGCAGGAGATTGACCAGCGTGCGCAGGGAAATGGTATCGGCCAGTGGAAAATCAACCTGGCAACCCTGGATATGATCTGTCTCATTGTCCGATTCGTGTGCCATGAGAAGCAGGTCCCTAAGATGCCCTCATGCCTCAACGCAAGAGCTTGGCCAGGATTATGCCTAGGATGAGCCACAACGGAATGCTGACGATAAGCGCCCAGTTCAGCCCCCTCAGCATGGGGATGGCCTTGAGCTGGCTCTTGCGTTCAAGACCGCGCTCAATCCTGAGCTTGAGTTCCTCCAAGTTCACGGGTTTCACAAGGTAATCGTAGGCCCCTTCGCGCATCGCCCGGATCGCTGAATCAAGCGAAGGGTAAGCCGTCAACAGGATGACCACCGCATGTCGGTCCAGGCTCATGATCTCTTTGAGCAACTGCAACCCGTCCATCTCCGGCATCTTCATGTCCGTGACCACTGCGTCGATAGGGTACTCCTGATACTTCTGCAAGCCTTCCCTACCGTCTTTGGCCACTATCGGATTGTAGCCCCACCGCTTCATTACCTGCGGTAGGACATCCAGGATGTCCTGCTCGTCGTCAACTATGAGGATGTTAGTGGTCGCAGTCATAGCCTTCTCCCCACCTCACTCCGATCTCGTCGCCTCACATCCTGTCCCAGTCCACCGACACATGCCTGGTTTAGATGCGTTTTTCACGCCTCTGCCGAATATAGCCCATTTTCCCCTTTTTTGCAAGCAAAAAACGGTGCTCGAAGGGCAAGAAAAAAGGCGAGCACACCTGTGCCCGCCGAGGACGATCCGTGAGAGTCGACGGAGCTACTTGTTTTCCACGCCAAATGTGTAACGTTGGCGATAGGTGCGAGGAGGAGTGCCTGCCGGGCACCGTCCAAAATCGCTCCAGCTGAGCATGCAGTTGACAAGGGCTCGCTCCAACTCCTCATCACCCAGCGTAGAAGCTATGACGGTCACGCTGCTGACGTTCCCTTCTGGCGAGACCACAAAGCGCAGGTCCAACGAGCCCTCCAACATGGGGTTGATCTTTACCCGTTGACGGTAACACTCCTGGATCTCCCCGTTGTGGCGAGCCAACACCTCGGCTACATAGAGCGGGGAGCGAAGGTCCAGCACTGCCGCCGCCGCAGTGCTCCCCTTGTACTCTTGCGCCTTCCCTTCTCGGGTCTCTTCCATGAGCTCCAATTCGCCATTCCGCGCGAGGTCGAGCCAATTCGTTGCCACGGCACGAGAACCAGAACTACCGCACTCCTCCGGTGCCTGAGCGAGCTGAGAACCGCGCAGCGTACTCTCTTTACCAGTGGGCGGAGTAGTAACTACGCTCTCACTCCCTTGTGGCGTTGGCGCACACTCCCTAGTATGAGAGGTACCTGCGAATCTCTGTTCTTCGCGCTCACCCTCTTGACCTCCGCCTGCCACCACAAGCGAATCCCACGCACTCACAGCTGGGCGTTGGGGTTCGGGGCTCTTTTCTCCCTGGCCCAAGCGCAGCGCCAGCACTGCGGCCACGCAGCCGACTACAACACACCATTTCCCCGCGTGACGCACCATGACCCTTCCACCTCCCTTCATCGCGACGGCTACCCAGAGCCTGTGAGGCTGGCCGATCTGCCCTTCCTTGCTCCTCCGGGTCCAAACGGCCCCCTTTGCAACCGCCCCCCGATGTTCCCCTTCAAAGTCACGAAGGTCCATCGGTTTCGGTCCTTTCCTCGTGGCGGTCGCGCCCTTTATGGCCCCCGCAGCTGAATCGCCGCGCAGGCCCCGCGACATGTGCAAATATCGGACTCTTTCTCAAATGGAGACACGCCGCGCGGCGATGGAGCACTTATGCCACTTCTCGGGTGGGTATCCTACTGACTCCTTTCGCACAGCGGCCTATCCGAAAAATGCTGTGGAAATTTACAACAATTCCGAAAGAAGTCAAGCGGATTTTTTGGAAGAAAGGCGGCCGGAAGAATGCGAATCTCTGTCAAGGTTGCGATATGTCTAAATATTCTACATGCCTTAATTCGCACGCCATAGTTGGGCGCCACAGGGGTGCGGCCGCCAGCATCCCTTAGCCAGCAGGGCTATTTGGCCAATAGCAGTTTTATTCTCCGCACCTCCCCTTCGTGTCTGAGCACCGCCACGTACACGCCGCTGGCCACCGGCTGCCCCGACGCGTCTCGCCCGTCCCAGGCCACCCGGTACACACCCGGCTGGTGCGGCCGGTCACACAAGGTAGCAACAAGCTGGCCTCTGACGTTGTACACCCCCAACTGTACCAGGCCTGAGGTGGGAACGTGGTACTCCAGGACCGTCACAGGGTTGAATGGATTTGGGTAGTTTGGCAAGAGGGCAAGGCACTGCGGCACGGCCGCGTCTAAGGTCTGAGCAACCTCCGTCTTCTCTGTGGCCAGAGTAAGGTAGCAGAATTCCTTGAGGCGCACGAAGAGCTCATGGTCGTTGGCATCGTACACCGGAACCCGTGTCCAAGCTCCCTCCCGGCTACTATAGCGATAGCAGGGAATGTCGACGGGCCGCGTCACCCCTGCCCAGCCAAGGGTGTCCCAACTGTACTCGATTCCCACCGTTACCGAGTCGGCGAAAGTCAGGCCATCGGGCCCGAGGTAGTGGAAAAGGTCCACGGCTTTCACGTTTGATGGCAGGGCAGGGGGGTCCCAGATGAATCCAATTTCCAACGGCGTCGGCGCGGTAAGGGCGCCTTCCGGAATTAGCACTTGTATGCCCGTGTGCTCTAACGACAGGGTGCCGCCCATTTGGTCTACGGTCTGTCTCAGCATGACAAAGGCCGTATCCCGACAAGTGGCAAAGGCAAAGCTGGTATCCAACCTGCCCAGATGATACCCCAGGTCTTCGCATTCCACCCGCACGGTGACATGCCCGTTGGACCGGTATGGCGTTGCCGGGTGAAAAGCGACTGTATAGGTATCGCCAACCAAGAGCATCGAGGCTCGTCCTCCGGTCTGGTCAACGCCCCCTGACAGCACAGTGCTCCCTTCCACCTCAACTTGCAGCGTGCTGGGATCAATGCCACCCGAGCGTGCCTGAATACCAAGGAAGACGGTGGCGTTTCTTGGTGCCCCTACCGATCCAGGGCGCGGGTAACTGTAAAGCAGTATGGGGGGGGCATACGAACCGAGCCCAAAGTTCGCGCGCACCTGCTTAGGCGCGTCGACACCTACCAACGCTGGGTTCTGCGTACCCCGCAGGTCGCCGGACCACCCCCAGAACGAGTATCCGCGCGTCCCATCAGCAGAGGCCCGCACCTCCACCTGGCTTCCCTCTGGGTACCATTCGCCGGGTGGGGCAGGCACCACGTCCCCACCCTGCGGTGGGTTTGCCTGTGTAGCCAAGAAACACTCCACGCCAAAGACGGCCGTGTAGCTGGTGGTGTTATCCACCACAACCTCGTGAGTCTGCTCACCGCCGTCGCTCCACGAGTAGAAGCGATACCGCCGGCCCGCACCGATGCTCTGCGGCGATGGTGCCGCCAAAGTGTGTCTGCTCCCTGTAGGCCAGGAAAAAGTCTGAGGGGCCTCATATGGAATCCCGTCAACCACGATCTGGCGTCCCTCTGGGACAGAGGCGACGACAATCTGCCTAACGGTGAGAAAGGTGGCGGTGGCCGACAGAGGGCGGCTCATGACTACTGTGGCCGGATTTGGCATTCCTACCAAGTCGCCGGCCCAACCTCCCCAGACGAAGCCTGGGGCGGGCGTAGCAGTAAGCACCACAGTGGCTCCCTGCGCATACCAGCCGCCCGGCGGGGCCGGCACCAGCGTCCCCCCTTCCTGTGGAGTCGTGCTTAAGCTCAGGAAATACTCCGTGCCAAATCGGGCGGCATAAAGAGCACCACCGGTGACCACAACGGTATGGTTCTGCTGCCCGCCGTCACTCCACGAGGAGAATACATACCGTACCCCTTGCGCGCCAGGTTGGGGTGAAACCACCCCAATGCTGTGCGTCGAACCTATGGGCCAGTCGAAGTCACAAGGGGCGTTGTAAGTGACGCCGTCTACGACGACACTCAGACCACTGGGCTCGGTGGTCACGCGCACGTGACCAGGCGGAGTGAAGTTGGCTGTCACGCTCTTCGGCCCGTTCATAGTGAGCGAAGCCGGGTTAGCCGTCCCTGAGAGTGCACCTGACCAGCCGGCAAACGTGTAGCCCCCCGTGCTATTCGGCACGGCACTCAACGCCACCACCGCCAAGCTATCACACCACAGACCTGGCGGCTGGGGGACCATGGTGCCTCCCTCTGGCGGACTTACTGCAGTGGTGAGTCGGTACTGCCTGGTCCATTGGGCCCTCTCTGTGACTGGATTGAACATCACCACGCTTGCTGTGGTGTCGGCACCCGTGTAGGCCCCCTGGCCCTCTCCTGTCCAGCGCGCAAAAACAAGACGAGTCCCTCCATTCAACCCAACCACACTGGGGGCCACTCCGAAAGTGGCGGTGCTTCCCTGCCGATACCACCCCTGGCCGAAGGCTGTACCATAGGGGGTCAAGACGGTTAGAAGGTGCTCCGTGACCCAGGAGGCGGTAATACTTTTCGGCCCATCCATGCGCAAGGAATCCACCGGGCCGCTTCCCGAAAAGTCGCCCTTCCATCCGCTGAACACGTACCGGGTAGCGCCATGCACCTCCGGGGAGGTGACGCCGAATCGCGCGGTCGCTCCTGCGTTGTACCACCCTTGGCCCGTGGGGGAACCATAGGCGGAAAAAACCCACAAACGGTACTGTGTCTGCCAGTTTGCCTGTTCAGAGATGGGGTTGCTCATCACTACTGTGGCGACAGCATTGGGCCCGCTGTACGAGCCCTGGCCGCTCCCCTCCCACCCTTGGAACAAGCGCCTGGTGCCCGGTGTAGTGGTGTCTGGGGAGGTCACGCCGAATGTCACCGAACTTCCAGCCGGGTACCACCCCCCTCCGTAGGGCGCCCCATAGGCGGAGACGACTGTCAGCTCATACTGGGTCTCGTACTGGGCAGTAATACTGTAGTCATGGGCAGGCACGATGATGGAATGACTCTGGCCACCCCCGTCGCTCCACGTGCCGAACACGTACCGAGTCCCTGGACCGCCGGCTAATGGTGAGGGGGCCTCGACCGTGTGGGACGACCCTTCAATCCACGTGAAGGTTTGCGGTGCCAAATACAGTTGACCATCCACTCTTAGTTGCAAGCCTGGTGGGTTTGTCGCCACTGTGATCTGCCGCGTAAAAACGGAAATGACCAAGTTGAGTGAGTCCACAGCGGCGCTGGAGAACACTACTGAAGCGCTCCCGCGACCCACGCCACCATCGCGCACCTCTACCCGTAACGTCTCGCCCGGGGTCCATGTATGGGGAAAGTTCTCGCACTGGATCCAGTAACTCCCACTGCTATACCCACAGCCCGGCGAGCTCTGGGTCATGACCTCATCGGGATAAGATGTCTTAAAGGCGGTGAAGGTCGCCACTGGCGGTATAGTGCCGTTTGGGTAGCGCACTTTGCCGGCCACGCGGTGGGGCGAGATCGAGGCCGTAAAGTCCACCGTCGCCCCCGGCACATCGGCGCAGGTTGCCCGGACGCTCTGGGTGAGCCCCACACTTCCCATGACAAAGTGCGTACTGGCCACGCCGAGACGATCTGTGGACACTGGCTGCTGCTCCAGAAAGCGCCCGTTGCCCGTGACTACCGTGAAAGTCACCTGGGCCCCCACGACATTCTTCCCGTATTGGTCGGTTACCTTCACGCGCAACGGAGCCGGCAATGCTACGTTGCCCGGGCCCTGTTGCCCATTGCCGTCCACCATCGCCAGTTGCGCGGGTTTTGAAAAGTATAACTTGGTATTTGCTGGGACGCTACGGGCACGGAGGGTTGTGCCGTCAAGAAGCACAACTTTGACATCGACCGAGTCGCGCTGCCCCAGGCCGAAGTGGAGAACATAGTCGTCCTGACAAAGATAGCCGTAAGCGCTCATCATCTGCCTGTAGCCTACCAGGTGATTGAGGCTATCGCAATACCCTTTATCGAATACCCACACCTTGGTGCCAATGCCCCCTTTGTCGCCCTTCGGCCCACGCCCGTAGACCTTGAGCCACTTATTACTGGTTTGGGTATCGTTGCGCAGCAGGCGGTTCCAGTAGCGCGCGTCGGCGGCCTTGTTGGCGTCCGCGAAATAGATGTCCAAATCCCCGTCATCATCAACGTCTGCAACCGCACCACCGCGGGGGTCATAGGAGTAGATTTCGGCACCCGTGCTCGAAAGGGCAACAAACCTGCCGCCATCGTTGCGGTAGAAAATCGCCCGATTGGGAGAATCCGTACTGCCGAAATGCTGCGGAATGTAGAGGTCGATGTCGCCATCATTATCGGCATCTATCGGCAAAACCGTGTACCCCCTTCCGGCGAGATTGAGCGTGTTAGTCACGTCTTCGAAGTAGCCGTCTCCGCGATTCCGGTAGACATACACTTTGCCCAGGTACTTGCTCTGCCCAATCACAAACAGGTCAAGGTCCCCGTCGTTGTCATAGTCCACGAAGGTGGCCCCATCGTTCCAGAACGCCCCCCGCACGCCACGCTCACCGGCCTGCTCGCTGAATGTGTTGTCGCCGTTGTTAATAAAAAGGAGATTGCAGGGACTGCCCCACTTACCGTCATGCGTGTTATCGCGACGACAGATGTAGATGTCGATGTCTCCGTCATTGTCAACGTCTGCTGCCGTGACCCCCTGCTGCCCAAACCCGTCCTGGGTTACATTTCTCAGTCCCCAGTCCACGAGTTGGAACGTCCCATTCTTCTGGTTTATGTAAAACTCGTTCGGCTCCGCCTGGTTGTCGGGCAGTCCTGCACCAACGCAGTACAGATCCATATACCCGTCCTTGTTGGCGTCGAACGCCACCACGCCCCTGGTGCTGTACGGCCAGTCACGCAAGCCCGCCGACACGGTGATGTCATCGAAGAAACCGTTGCCTCTGTTACGGTACAGACGATTGCGGGCAGTGGTGTTGCCGTTGTACACGTCCCAATCGTCATCGTTGTCGAGGTCAAAGAACACCACACCGTGACTGCCAATACCGTATGAGTCCCGCAATCCCCGTCGCGACGCCTCCTCGGTGTAGGCGGCGTTCCGCACGCTGACATAGAACACCTCGGGGTAGGACGAGGTCCCTTCATTTGCCTGCGATACATAGATCTCTGGCAACCCGTCACCGGTTACGTCGGCCATAGCTACACCGTGCCCATAGACCGACACCCCGTTGACCAGGTACCCTTTGACGTTCTTCGCCTCAGTGATGTCAGTAAAACGAATCTGCTGCGCAGCGGCTCCTACCGTCCATATGCACGCAGCAAGGACAAGTCCCCTCCATGCGAGTGCTCTGCGATCCATACCGGCCATCCTCAAAGAAAAGCCCACAGCCCCACCCTAGTTGCGTGGAACAGCGGGCCCATCCCTCCTGACCATACACCGCGACTCTTCCGATTGTCGGATTTTCTTACATGCAGAGACCCCCATTGCGGAAAAAAGGTTTTGTAACAAACGCAGAAAATCGTGGGGGAAGCCGCGGGGGCCGGTCAGGAGATCACGGCCGAACCCCCGCGTGGCAAACGCTACAGCTCGCGCGCGTGTTCTTTAATCTTTGCGATCGCTTCGACGATGTCAGCCATGTCGTCCCTGGTTCCCAACAGCATGTTTTGGGTGAACCACACCGCCTCTTCGTAGCATGCGCGCTCGGTCACGGGCGTGTGCACCGCGCTGTACTCCACCGGCAGAGGTACGGTTTTGCCTCGCGGCCCGAATGACTTGCGCAAGAACACCGGCTGCCTGTTGAGGGGCAAGGAATAGCCAGGGCTGCAGGGTATCCCTTCTTTGCGGAGCGCCTCGATGAAGCGCGCCTTTGGCGCCCCCGCAAACTCTTCTTTCTTGTAGCGGAAGATATAGAGGTGATGGGACTGCCGCGTGGCCTTTGTCGGGTTAGCCAAGGGTTCAACGCCGGGGATTGTGCTCAGCTTTTCGTCCAAGTAGGCGGCGTTCTCATGTCGAATGGCCTGGAGCTCGTCCAAACGGCCCAGCTGCGCCAAGAGGACGGCGGCTTGGAACTCGGTCATCCGGAAGTTGCCGCCATAGTAGAAGTGCTCGTACCATTGCCCGTCCGCGCTGCGGCCGCAGTTGGCATGGGCCCGCGCCATTTTGTCGATCTCCGGGTCGTTGGTGGTGATGATCCCCCCTTCGCCGGCATTGATATTCTTGGACGATTGGAAGCTAAACGCGCCTGCATCGCCTATGGCCCCCACGCGGCGGCCGTCCCATTCGGAGCCCCACGCTTGGCAGGCGTCCTCCACCACTTTCAGCGCATGTTTCTGGGCAAAGGCCATAATCCTGTCCATGTCAGCCGGGCGACCGGCAAAGTGCACCGGCATCAGTGCCGCCGTGCGGGGCGTCACGTGCTGCTCCAGAACCTCGGGATCCATGTTGTACGTATCCGGCTCCACATCCACGAACACCGGAATTGCTCCCGCCTCCAGCACCGCCGTGGCCGAGGCGATGAACGTATAGTTGGGCACCAACACCTCCTGGCCGCTCTCCACCCCGGCAGCCATCAAAGCAATGCGCAAGGCGGTGGTCCCACTGTTCACGCAGATGCCGAACCGCGCCTGCTGGTAGTCGGCAAACTTTTGCTCAAATTCCTTTACCTTGGTCCCTGCCAGAGAGCCCCACTTCCCGCTTTTCACCACTTCCGTCAGGTTGGCGATCTCTTCGTCACCCCATACCGGCCATTTGGGGAAAGGCTTCTCGCGCACAGGTGCGCCACCGTGCAATGCCAACTTTGCCATACACCCGCTCCTCTCTATTGTTGTGTCACAGTCAAAGTCCGCCTGAAGAATGGGTCGGCGTCAAATATAGGGAAAATCACGCTCACCGGCAAGCACTATTTATGCCCGCCTGCTCCTGCCAAAACACCTTGCTTTTCAGCGCCCCGTTGGCTACAT